>JBNMOP010000007.1:0-48923 GCA_051275005.1 Gammaproteobacteria bacterium
CCACCATACTGGGTTCCATAGCCAATTACCGGCCAGCCGTAATTACGACCTGGTAAAACATGGTTTAATTCGTCTCCACCCTGGGCGCCATGTTCGATGTTGAAGACATCACCCGTTTCCTGGTTGATAACCAGACCCTGTAAATTTCTATGACCATAGCTCCAGATTTCAGGTAGTGCATCCGTTCGACCTACGAACGGGTTATCTTCCGGGACACTGCCATCGTCATGTAAACGAATGATCTTACCCTGATGTAACATCAGGTTCTGTGCCGGATGCTGTTCTCGAGGAACGGATAATGGGTTAACCGCCCTGTCCCCTACGGTAATAAATAAATGTCCATCCGGATGAAACGCCACCCTGGATCCAAAATGACTGTTCCCCTTTGACCAGGCCTTCGCCTCAAATATTTCTTCAACGTTAGTAAGTCGTTTTCCATCAAATTTACCCCGTACTAATGCAGTTGTGCCTTCCCCCGCTGCATTGGGTTTTGAGAAACTCAGATACAACAAATTATTAGATTCGTAATCTGGATGCAAAACTACGTCCAGAAGTCCCCCCTGTCCCTGATAGCGGACTGTCGGTGTCCCGGCTATAGGTTCCGGATCCAGCTCACCATCCCTCACAATGCGTAAACGTCCTGGTCGTTCTGTAAACAACATGTCTCCATTGGGTAGAAAGGCAATGGACCATGGATCTTTCAGACCATCCACTACAGTCACGACACGATAGGTATAGTCATCTGCTTCATAAGTTTGTGATTGCGAATAGACATAGGCAAAAGAAAGCAGGAAAAATAGAAGGAAGACATGAACAAGGAAATGTTTAATTTGTTGCATCAGAAGCTCCATTACTAGGGTAACAAAACGCAGAAAATTCGATTCACTTAAAAGATCATGCCCCGATTACCGGGGCATGATTAACACCTTGGATGATTTAGTCTTACATTTGTCTCATTGCAACGTTTAAATCATCCAGCATCTTTGCCATATCTTCAGCGGAAGTAGCTGGTTTGACTTCACGATCGATTGCAACGATAACGCCATTCTTATCGATATAGAATGTATGACGGTTGGCAAACCCACGGTCATCTCTCAATACTTCATATGCCCTGGCTGTCGCTTTGGTGGGATCACTTAACATAGGAAAATCTGCACCGTGTTCTGCCGCAAATCCTTTATTATCTTCGATTGGATCTACACTAGCCATGAAATAAGTAGCATTAAATTTTTTCAACAAATGACCATTGTCTGCCAGTGATTTACATTCGATGGTGCAGCCCTTGGTAAATGCCTTTGGAAACCAGGCTATAATTACCGCTTCCTTACCTTTGAACTGGGAAAGTGAGTAAGTTTTGCCATCAGTACCTTCCAAAGTAAAATTCGGTGCCATGTCTCCAACTTCAAGAGCAGTTACCAAGCTTGAAAAAGTCATCATTAACGCTATGAGTAAATATTTAATATTTTTCATTTTTATCCTCCAGTGAATTCAACTGTGTAAAAGTATAAACCCCTTGGGTTCAGGAAGCGACACCTGTCAGTTAGGATTCAAAATTATTGCATTATTCATACGTACGACAATGATTTTATTGGATTTTTTACTATAACCTTTAGGTAAATTAAAAGTTACCCTGGTCATGACCCAAATCAAATAACCTGCATATGAAAAGAAGTACACTGTATCAAATTGCAGATAATTTTAGGACAATATCCAGGAGACGATCATGTATAAAAATATTTTAATCGCAACAGATGGCTCAGACTTTGCCAATGTGGCAGTTGAAGAAGGAGTAAAATTAGCGAGATCCTTGGGCAGCTCAATTACTTTTGTAACGGTTACTGAGATATGGTCAGCACTTGATATGGCACACCGTGCAAAAGTTGGTGTCACAAGTCCTATTAATGAGTATGAATCATCTGAGGCAGAAGCCGCAAAATTGATCCTTGATTTTGCAGGGGAAGTAGCTGGGTCAAATGGAATTAATTATGAAACAGTCCACATAAATGATATGCATCCAGCTGAAGGGATAATCAATACGGCCGACTCGAAAAAATGTGATCTTATTGTAATGGCCTCACATGGACGCAGGGGGTTACAAAAAATTCTCCTGGGAAGTATTGCTTCAGAGGTTCTGACTCACAGTAACAAACCAGTATTAATCATAAAACAATAGTAATCTATACGTTTTTTAATCACAAAAAAAACAGGAGGTTGCAATGCAATCTCCCGTTTAAGATCTAGAATTTATATTATGCTGTTAATGCTGCTTTAACTCTCTCTTGTGTGAACGGCATATGTGTCAGGCGTTTATCCGTTAACCGGAAAAATGCATGGGCAATAGCAGCACCTATAGGTGGGTTACCTATTTCACCCAAACCTGTGGGTTCATCTACATCTGCATTTACAAAATCAATATGTAATTCTTCCGGGGCATCTGACATGCGCGTTACCTGATAGTTATGGTAATTTGATTGCTCTACCACACCATTTCTTATCGTTAGCCGTTCATGTAAATTACTGGATATTCCCCAAATAATAGCGCTCTCAATGTTGGCTCTGGCGGCATCTGGTTGTACTACCAACCCACCATCTACAGCCATCCATACCTTATGAACCTTGATTTTTCCGATGGATTTATCGATTGAAATCTCAACCACAGCGGCGCCGAGTGAACCAGACCTTTCAGTAATTGATATTCCAAATTCTCGACCATCCGCACGTTTACCATGCCAATCAGACATTTCAACAACCTTTTCAAAAACTCTCCTTCCTTTAGGTGTAATTGCCATGTTATCCATACGAAACTGGATTGGATCTAAACCTTCAGCTGTAGCTATCTGATCAACAAATCCCTCAATGGCAAAAATATTAAAGGGGTGAGAAACCGCCCGCCAATGCTTGAGTCGCATGCCGTGAGAGGCACCACGACGATCAATATGCTGGTTGGGTACCTTATAGTATGTATCTATCTTCATGCCACCGGATAACAGACTTCCTCCATCACCGACGATACAGTGCCTCCAACCCGTAACCTTACCCGAATTATCTACAGCCGCTTCCAGGCACTGATAGTTTTGTGGCCTGAACATGCCATGGGCAACGTCCTCTTCGCGGGTCCAGATCAACTTGACCGGACTTTTTATTTCACGGGCAACCAATGCAGCCTCGACGGTATAGTCAGCCAATGAACGGCGTCCAAAACCACCACCTATGTAACATTGATTAACGGTTACCTGATCTTCACTAAATCCTATTGCCTCGGCGACAGATTGACGGCATCGGGCCGGTGATTGGGTACCATCCCAAACCTCAATATGATCACCAGCCTCATTCATCCGCGCTACCGCATTCAATGGTTCCATCTGCGCGTGATAACCATAGTCAGCTCGAAAATCCGCCTTATATGTCCTGGCCGCATTTGCAAATGCTGTATCGGTATCACCTATATCATTTACAACTGTGGATTTTGATGCAGGATCAGCAGCAACCTTGGCATAGTCATTATCCAACGCAGCTTCTGAATTATAGCCATTGGAAATAGTCTTGCCCCACATCACGTTGAGCTTATTTCGAGCCGCTATGACATCAACAAATGAATCACCGACAATTGCCACGCCGGTAGGTAACTTAACAGTATGACGGATCCCTTTCATGGCGATCACATCACTTTCATTCCAGCTTTGTGGGACACCTCCATGGGCAGGTGAGTGCAAGGTAGTGGCATAAAGCATCCCCGGTAATTTAACATCCATTGAAAATTGAGCCGTACCATTAACCTTGGACGGCATGTCCCGTCTGGGTTGCGATTGACCGATTAGACGATACTCACTCGACTTCTTGAAATCTGCCTTGGTAACATTGGGCATTTTTGATGGTAAATCAGAAAAACTGGCGATCTCGCCATAGCTCAATCGTCGATTGCTCGCGGAATGGATAACAACGCTGGGTTCGGTCTTCAGTTCACTAACTGGAACGCCCCATTTCTTTGCCGCTGCTTCTAATAACACCTTACGTACCTGTGCACCGGCAGTACGCATAATATCAAAATAACTTCTTACTGCTCGGGATCCGGTAATCGACATAGAACGACGTTCAGGACTACCATAACCGTAAATTTCTTTATCAGCTGGCGCCCAATCCAATTTTACCATGTCCCAATCGGCATCCAGCTCTTCCGCTAATATTAACGGCACACTGGTCATAGAGCCCTGCCCCATTTCAGCACCTGGAGTTAATATTGTAATGACGCCATCTTTAGCTATGGTTAACCATGCAGAAAGAGTGCTGCCAACCATTTGCGCATTGCCAGATGAGGGCAATAACAGTCCTGCACCAGTACTACTTATTACTACAGTAAAACTCAGACCGGCAGTACCTTTTAAAAAGTCGCGACGGGTTATTTCAGATTCGATTTTCATATTGGTAGCCATGTCTTAAACCTCCTCTGAGGCGCGTTCAATCGCGGCCAGTATCCGATTATAAGTTCCGCATCTACATATATTGCCATCCATATGTTTAATGATTTCATCTCGTGAAGGATGGGGTTTTTCTGCAAGTAATTCTGCAGCCTTCATAATTTGACCGGATTGACAATATCCACATTGTGGAACCTGTTCCGCTATCCAAGCTTTTTGCAGGGGATGGGATGCATCAGGCGATAATCCTTCGATGGTGACAACGTTGGTATTAATAACATCCCTGACTCTGATAGAGCAGGATCGCATAGCCGTTCCATCAACATGGACAGTACAGGCTCCACACAATCCGGCACCACAGCCGTATTTTGTCCCGGTAAGTTCTACGACATCACGTAATACCCAGAGTAATGGCGTATCACTATCTACATCCAAAGAAACGGATTTTCCGTTCAGGGTAAATTCGACCATATATCCCCCCTCATTAATTAGGTTAATGTAATCTGGTCAGATTAAATAATAATGAGGTAGACGCTACACCTCTGTCCCTATACTGTCAATCAAGACACCACACTTTGCCTCCGTGACAAAACGATATTACAAAGCCTATCTAGATTAAAATTTAACTTCTTTATAAAATACACGATGTTAAGCATATTCTGAGTACTATATTTACGATTCAAGCAATCAGCGTAAAACAAGTTTTTATGAATATTTTTATCAGCAGAGCACCTCTTAGAATTAAGGTTTGAATTCTAAATTTGCTATAAAAGTAGAACAATCATCGAGTTAATATATCTATTTTTAGTCATAGATATTATATCCATGTAAAAAAACGCATTAAATTGCAACACGTTGCATTGCACAATTTTTAAACTTTAGTATTTATTAATTTATAAGAATAGGAGAGTTTAAATTTATTTCTTTGTGACTGCAGCCTATCAATAGCAAGCAGTTACCTTTTACTAAGACTAAGGTCTAATAACAGCCTGTCTCATTTTCTAAAACTGAAATAGATAATAACGCTAAAAAATAGAGGCCAATAATTTTGTCTCATAGTTATTTTAAGTAATTTGTCAGAGCAATTATGCTATCACCTCCCAGAACAACCCTACAATAGCTATCCAGCTTCCTGAAAATATCAGGGTTCGTATATATGGAACACCAACGATATAGACTATGGCATGGATCAACCGTGAGTAAAAATAGATAGCCGCCCACATGGCCGTCACCTCGGAACCCAATCCAGCAACATGAATCAATAGTATCAGCGCTGCAAAGGATGCAAATGATTCCACACTATTAATATGAGCACGATTTGCCCTCTGACCCCAAAGTGGAACTGGCCTTGGTGTAGGATCCTGGTAGTTACCTACATTTAGAAATCCATTTGTTACTACTTGACAGACAATATACGGAATCCATAGAGTAGAAGTGAGTAATGCGGACCATGCAAGGTATGATAGTTCGGTTGTCATTATTATCTCCTAAAAATACGTAATTATCATACTACATCACTATCCATACCTCACAAAATCGTGCAAAAAATACACTTAATAAAAAAAATTAAACTGACTTCATCTTTAGTCTCACGCATTCTCCCTGACAAAACTCCTGTACCTATTTTGATAATCTAATGTGACTTAAAATACTTACGCAGACAATCTGCTGCGAATAAATATCTAGTTCGAAAAGAAACATTATCTCGCACTTTCAGTTTATCTCCTGGTAATTGAAGATAAATTATTATATCTATTAAGTTTGCATATCAGATCTGGTAGATTTAAATATTGATACCAACATCAGAAATAATTTTATCCTCTTGATATATTTTCCTTCTTAACTATTGAGTAAATCAACTATACTAATGATACAAGAAACGTAGCGACCGACCGGATACCAACAGAACCATTATCTACGTTCGATTATATATTTTAAGATATTCCTGAATTAGAAATTAGGTAATCCCAGAAAATATGGCCACACATGATCTTATTGTAATTTCTGACTACATATCAGTTGTAGTAAAAGGCGCGCTTAGTGTTTCAGATTTCATGAACATTACAGATGAAATGCTAAAGGCTTCTCAGGAAAAAAGTATTCATAAGGTAGTAATTGATGTATCTGGTGCTGCGGGAACTTTTTCGGATTCAGACAAGATTGAATTTGCTACCTATGCAGTTGATAATTTAAAAGACGATATTATTAAATATGCCTATGTTTTTCCTCATGAGTTATTAAACTATTATTCACAAAAAGTTGCGCAGGGAAGAGGATTTAATGCCAGAGCGTTCTATTCAATGGAAGATGCACTGAATTGGATTGAAGATGAGTAGAATATACGTCATATCTAATTCGAAAATTAATACAATAACAACGTTAGGCTTTTTTTAAATTATAACTCTGGCCTAGTGACCCTAAATAATTAACAAAATCACACACATACTTCTGGTGCGATCTTAATAATTAATTTAGCGTGCCACCACGCCAGATTGCTCCAATGGAATTGCCCCTAGTTTCATTAACAATGCATATGTTTCCGGGCTTGAACGACGAGGTCGAGTATCAAAGTAATCTCCCATACCAACAACTATTACGTGTTTGGCTATGCTCACGGGATTCTGACCAAAATTATCCTTGGCATTAATGTCTGCGCCATTTTTTACCAAAAATTCAATTATCCCATCTGCATTGATGAAACTAGCCCCATGCAGGGCTGTCATACCGTATTCGTTTGTGGCATTCACATCACCACCTAACTCCACCGCCATTTTAACGGCCTCGAGGGCCTGCTTTTCCAGGTCTTCCGGGTATCCTATCCAATTATCTGCCACCCGATCCATCCCTGCTGCGACCATAAGAGGTGTTGTTCCGGCGATATAATTCACCCTGCGACCACTTCCCCCCAGATAGTACACAGATTCTGTACTGGCAAGATGCATGTCGGCACCGCCATCAAACAGTATGCGCATGGCCTTCGCATTACGTGTTTGTGCTGCAATGTAAATTGGTGTGACACCGGCAGGCAGGGTTGCTCCCCTTACCCCCGTTGGTACGATTCGTGTCGGTGAAATTAAAAAAGGTAAATCAGGCACTGCTTTAAACTCATGATCTGAATCAGAATTTAAAACTCTGGCATTGGGATCTGCACCGGCTGTCAGGAGGCTACTTATTGAACCAGTCATTTTTCTATTCATGGCTACATAATGCAGAGCTGTATATCCCCTAAAATCTCTTTCGTTCGGATTGGCCCCTTGCTCAAGCAGGTATTGTGTCAATTCATTATGACCACTGGCCGCGGCCAATAATAACGGTGACATTTTATCGTGAGAAATGTCATTCACCTCGGCATCCATGGACATCAGGATCTGGGCAGATTTGATACTGCCATTCAATCCGGCAAAGTGCAGAGGTGTAAGTCCAGCGTTAGAACGGTCCCGAATACTGGCACCTTTGTCTATCAGTGCATTGGTAACGTCTGCATGGCCTTCCGCTACTGACCACATCAATGCCGTTTGACCTTTCAGGCTCTCTTTCGCATTTACATCCGCTTTTGCCGATAACAATGCCTTTACTACCTCCATGCTACCAATTTCAGAGGCAGTCATTAATGGTGTTTCACCGCTGCTCAGGGTTGCATTAGGATTGGCACCGGCCTTAAGTAATCTCGCAACCATATCTGGCATATCGTTAGAGACCGCTACCCATAAGGGTGTTGCGCCGCCCTGGTCAGCACTATTCACATCCGCGCCCGATTTAATTAATAACTCAACCAGGGATATATCATCACGATGAACTGCCCAATGCAGAGCCGTGGCGCCATCCGGCAGTTGTTCGTTTACATTTACCTTTTCCTTAACCAATTGTCGCACGCTCTGAATATCGTTTTTCTTCGTCGCCTCTATAAGTCGAAGATCAGCACTGTTCACCATAGTGCTGGCGAAAAACATTAACGCAAAAATTATCACAAATTTTTTCATGATTTTCTCCATTTCACCACTTACGCGATATCTAGCTTATTCATACTGTCAGTAAATTTAACTGTTCTGTGCCGTCACCAAAATTTTCTAATGGCATATTGGTCATATCCAGCATGCGTAGATACAGATTGGCAAGTGGTGTCTCTTTGGGATATTGCACATGCCGTCCACCCTGAAAATGTTTGCCGTCACTGACCATCACGATAGGCAGATCTCTAGGTTCATGCATGTTGGCATCCCCAAGACCACCGCCATATGTGAGCAAACTATGATCCAACAAAGTGCCATCACCATCAGGCGTGGACCGCAATCTCTCAAGAAAATATGAAAACAAGCTTGCGTGATAAACGTTGATCATGCCCGCTTTTTCAATTTTTTCTACATCCCCCTGATGATGCGTAAGAGGATGATAAGGATCCGGAACACCTATCTCTGGATAGGCCATGGTACTCATCTCGCGACCCATCATGAAGGTACCTACTCGGGTTAAATCTGTTTGATAAGCCAACACCATTAAATCGAATAATATTTTTGCATGGTCATCAAATCCCTGTGGAATACCCGCGGGTTTTGCAATATCCGGGAGTTCTCGCATTGATTGTTCTTCTGCCCTCTGGATTCTTCGCTCCACGTCACGTGTCGCCTCCAGATACTGGTCTAGCTTCTCTCGATCTGTAGCGCCCAGGTCTTTCATCATGCGCGAGGTCGCACCGCCGACAAAGTCCAGTAAGCTCTTACGTTCCTGGAGACGTGCCATGCGATCCACCTTGTTCGTGCTGTCGCTGTCGCCAAACAACCGTTCAAATACGGCCCGGGGCTGGTTTTGTATAGGCATCGGCGTGGTTTCATCACGCCAACTTATGGTGCTGTTATAGGAACAACTATCACCGTCACACGATCCCACGACTGCGTCTGATTCTATTCCCAGTTCCAGCGATGCAAGTTGAGTATGTTTACCATATTCTTTGGCATAGATCTGATCCAAAGAGATACCAACCCGTTTGTTGTATTCACCTTCAGTGGTTCTGACATAGGGGTGAACACAGGTCAGATAAGCTGCCGATGCCCTGGGGTGTTCTCCTCCTGCCTCGCCATAAATTCCCTTGGCTTGCAAATTATCCAGACCACTAATGACCATCATGGAATCTTTAAAAGGTGCCATGGGTTTCAGTATTTGTGTCAATTCAAAATTGCTTCCTACGGTTGTTGGTTTCCATTTAGAAGGGATAGCGCCATTAGGGAAATAAACAAAACCGATCCGTGTAGGGGTTAAACTCGGTGCCGCTTCAGCGAAGGCCGGTACCATGGCATCCAGCATGGGCAGGGCAAGAGATGCACCAACTCCACGCAGCACCGCGCGTCTGGAAATACTTTTCTTGAATATCATCATGGTCCTGTTGACCTCCTCATTTGAAAGGGTTGACTCTCTACTACTTGCATTACAATTGACGACCACCGGTATTCTTCTTTAGCTGCCTCTCGCATTATCTTACGCACTGCAGGCATATCATAGTACTCCAGTCCTCTGCCTAATGCATAGGTAAGTATACGTTCTACAAAAGTGCCTGCAAACTGTTCACGACCTTGCCACAAGGCCTCCCGCAGTTGTGCTGGGCCATTAAACTCAGTCCCATTGGGAAGTACGCCTGACGCATCAATAATCGTCTGATCAGCATTTACCTTCCTAAATGAGCCTATTGCATCAAAATTCTCCAGTGCCAGTCCTAATGGGTCCATCAATGAATGGCAATTAGCACACACTGGGTTGTTGCGGTGCATTGCCATGCGCTCTCGCATAGAAAGCTTTTTAGTTTGAGGATCTTCCTTTAATGATGGTATATCCGGTGGAGGAGGTGGTGGCGGTGTGCCGAGGATATTTTCCAATACCCATTTGCCACGCAAAGTGGGTGATGTTCGTGTGGCATAGGACGTGACAGTAAGGACGGAACCTTTGCCTAACAGTCCCCAGCGACTTTCATCTGTCAGAATCACCCGTCGAAAATGATTGCCATGCACGCCCTTAATGCCATAGTGCTTAGCAAGTGATTCATTGAGAAAACTATAATCTGAACTCAAAAAATCAAGGATACTGCGATCCTCTCGTATAACACTATCAAACAGCAGTTCGATCTCTTTTTTAAATGCCGTCTTTAAATTTGCTGTGTATTTTGGAAAAACCTCAGGGTCAGGGGGAGATAAAAGATCCAGATTGCGAACATGCAGCCACTGAGAGGCAAAATTCTCTACCATTGCATGGGAACGTGGGTCCTGAATCATTCGCTGAACTTGTTGTTCCAATACCTTGGGCTCACTTAATTTACCCTTTGTTGCAAGCTCCAATAAGGATTCATCTGGGACACTACTCCAGAGGAAAAATGATAATCGTGAGGCCAAATCAAGATCATTAACCGGGAATGCACTGCCGGGTTTTACATTGCCAGGGTCACGTTCCACCCGAAATAAAAACTCGGGACTTATAAATATGCCTTGAACCGCCGTGCCGATGGCCGCGTTAAAGTCACCTTGTTTGCGCCCTGATTGATAAAGCGCCATTAATAATTCAACATCATCATCCACGACCGGCCTACGATAAGCGAGGTAAACCAGATTTGAGATTATCTCTTTTGCACAAGTTATTTCATCTCGGGTATTTTCTGGATGGCAGGAAAAAATCTTTCGTCGGCTAGGCGTGTCACCTACGCCCGTAAGTTTAATCGGTCCTTCCACCTCAACCAGGCTTATTCCACCATCACCCACCGACCCATCTTTTCTATCACGGGAGATCAACTCGTCTTTTGCCCGATCTCTCAGATACGTAATACCCACTGTGCGCCTACCTGCCTTTATAGGAACTCTTAGCTCTAACGTATCTTCCGAACTATATTCACCTCCAATGCTGAAATGGCCGACCTTCTCTCCGTCCACCCGAATTTCTAATTGTTTCGGTTTGGTAAAGCCAACGAGCTTACCGGCATAAATCCCCACAGGGATACTTTTAAGGTGAATTCGGAGATCATACTCACCATCAACTGGAAAATGATGACTAATGGCTGTACCACCACGTGTGGCAAAGGGGAGTTCATCACTGACCCTCGCTTGTTGTTGAAAATTATTCGGGATCAAATAAGTTTCAATCACTGAGGGATATTTAGGATCGCCAACCGCAAGGCGGCTAATCGTCCTGGCCGCTGTTAAATAGCGCTCCATTAATACAGGTGACAGGGTGAGCACATCGGCAATATTATCAAAACCATGACCGGAGGCTGCATCTGAAGGTAACAAGTTATCCACTTCAATATCCAGCGCCAGAATATCGCGCACTGCATTGGCATATTCAGCCCGATTGAGACGATGGGGAACCGGGCGACCAGGATTGGGATTGGCCGCAGCTGTCCGATCCAGTTCGGACTCCAGATACCCTATAAGAAACATATAATCATCTTCGTTGGGTCTGGGCATACCTTGAGGAGGCATGGACCTTGCCTTTAATCTTCGTGCTACCTTTTCCCAGGTGGCAGGTAGTTGATCAATCGGATCACCAACTGCCGCGTCCAGAAGTAAATTAGCTGTTCTCAAATTTTCATTATGGCAAGTGACACAGTATGTCTGTATCAATTTACCAGCACGTGGATTAGAGTCGGACAGTAGCCCCTGTGCAGATACTGAAGTGCTTAATACAATAAATATTAACGTCAGAAATTTATGATTCATAGATTGTCTCTCATGCTATCCACGTCCGTGGCATTATAACTAATCCTATTAAGGCTAGCACCATAAAAGCCACAGGGCAAACTGGGGAGGTTCTGTCAAAATTAAACCAAATATATTGGGTATAACCGCTATTAATTGATAAACATTAATCACCAATTTCAACATTTAGCACGCGCTAAGTAATTTTATTTTCACCTGTCGCATCCATGGCAAGAATTTTCATATCATTTACACGCGCCATCATATTGGGGGCGATACGTTGCCATATTTCATATTGCAGATCTTTCACCAAAGCTTCGCAAATAATAGTGGCGACTTCATCTGCAGATTTTGTTGTAAATTGAGAATTATTGGAAGACTTAACAAAATCATTAAAATGCCGTTCGATTGCCAGATTACACAAACCATCCAGATAATTGGCTTCCTTTAATATTCTATTATTCTCAGTATTTTGTTTAGAAAACATTTTAATTCTCCACTACCATTGTCATTATATTAAACAATTAATTTTATCGTAGAGCACCACATTATTAATATGGTCAAGTTCACCTAGAGGACAAGCATTTCATTTTAACTATTTACTTTTTTCTGTCTCCTCTTTAAATCCAGTAGAAATTATAATAAATAGAAATTCGAAGTCGATGACTTATAAATGTGTTTTGAGAACACATCATGTAATACTTTTGGAATTAATTGCTGCCAATGGGCGGACTCGATTTAGTAAGCCAACCAATTGATTAACAAATAAACTAAACGATGCATCAAAACATAGTGCCCCCATTGATACTTTCGTCATTGAGTATTAATTGTATCTGCTCTACCCTCGAACGCGAACATTAGCACAAACAAAAACGGCCCCCGAAGGAGCCGCTGTTTACCAAACTGTGATGAACTACACCCTCTTGCGTCTGTTAAAGCCAAGACCGAATAGACCGAGTGAGAGTAAAGCCAACGTGGCCGGTTCCGGAACCTCAGTAAACGCAAGGTTAAGATCCCAGTGATTGTTTCCTGTCTGACTACCGTTTTGTATCCAGGCAGAAGCGCCCAGTTCATTTGCGTTTTTTGCATTGGCACCAAGACCATATTGGAAGGCGTATCCATATGTAGCACAATTAGAAATTGAAAATTCAGTAGTGCCTATGGTGATTGTTCAGGCTATATCAACAAAAAAATCTGCATTGACACCGCCATTATTTGCTCCCCCTTCAACCTTGTAGTTGTAGGAATCTCTCCAATCATCAAGTTGAAGATCTATACTACCGGTATAGTTTATATTCGATAATGAACCTATTAACGTTGCAGTGATGTCGCCATTATTCTCAGACACAGTGAACAGTGCGTCAATATCAAATTCTTGGGGAGTATAGTCTCCAAAGGTATAAAGACCATGCGCTGCCGTTCCACCGTTGTAGGTTTGCACGTCGTACTGGGCAATAATCCCCGCCTGCGCCGTGGATAGACTTAGAAGTACTAAAAATGAGCCTGCGATTAACTTATACATAACTTTCATCCTGATTTTCCCATAATTATAGTAGCTAGATACTGAAATTATACAGGCAATCATCAAGCCAATTATTAACCATAACAAAAACAATGGGTTATAAATTTACCAATATCATTAATGTAAAGATTTTCGACAAATGTAAATCATAACTACACCTTAAAAAAATCAACAAATATATCAATATCAACGGCTTAGCGTAAATTAAATTAATATTCGAGGAGAGTATAGAAAACCTACGGTTTCACTCTGAAATTACACAATCTTAATAATTAATCTCCCCATTAAAGATATGAGGTTTAACTAGTTATTGATATTGAACAAAAGTTCGCTACGTTTCTTTTCTGTTGAAAAACTCAATTTAACGTATAGATTTACATTATTGATTAACTAAAAAAACAAAATAGTCTAGAACTTCAGATTATGATGACTATTTAGTTTCAGGTGTTAATTCAGAAGATAGTTAATTTAATTATCATTGGTTTCGACCATGACGCTTTACGACGGACTAATATGATGACTCCGTGCTTCTAGAAGACTCAAGAAATTATCATTCCCCCCGCGCGGAAAAGACGGATTTAAGTAAGTACCATTCACACATCGGTTCACTTTTTCCTATTGTTTGTTAGCCGAACGCGATTAAGTAGCCTGCAAACTTACGGATATTCAATACACCACTATCCAGTATCAGATATTGTCCTTTTATTCCGTTTAATTCCCCTGCAATCTCAGGTGTCTTGTCGAAATTAAGTGACTTTACTTTTTCCGGATAGGATGCAATCGGGTAATTAATACTAACGGGCTCGGCGTCGTTGAGAAATTCAATATCGCTCTCATCGACTTCTTTTTTGACCTTCTGGATTTCACTTTCAGCAGCATGGATTAGTTCATCTCTTTTTTCCAATAGATCTACTCTATCTGATTCTGCCTTAAGCATCTTCCGCCAGTCAGTACGATCAGAAACATGGGCCTTGATAGCCATTTCAATTTTTCCCGATAACAAGCGGTTGCTAACACGGAATATCGGTAGGGCCTGGGTGGCGCCCTGGTCGATCCAACGTGTTGGAATTTGTGTGCCGCGGGTAATGCCGACCTTAATGCCAGAGGAATTGGCAAGGTAGACATAGTGGTGTTGCATACAATGGGTCTCACCCCATTCGGGTTCGCGGCAGGTACCTAAATGATAATGACAGGCCTCCGGTTTCATGATGCACATGTCACAGGCGGCAAGGGAAATAAAGCAGCGGTAACAATGACCCTGACTAAAACTTTTATTGGTTTTAGATCCGCAGGATATGCAGTTTATTTCTCCGTTGTAACGCAGCGAGATTCTTTTACCAATATAGTCATTCAGTGAGACGCGCCTGTCATCAATGGGCAACTGATATTGCACGGGTGACTCGAGCGAAGTCACCATTTTTTTGATATGGCCAGTTATTTTCATGAATACAGATGCAAATTTAACTTGCGACGGATGTTAAAAGGATAATTGGCTTCCTTTAATATTCTATTCTTCTCAGTATTATCAGGATTCTTTTTAGAAAACATTTTAATTCTCAACTACCGTTATCATTTTTTAAACAATTCATTTTATCGTAGAGCACTACATTAATGGTATGGTCAAGTTCACGTAGAGGACAAGTATTTTATATTATCTATTTATTTTTTTCTGTTTCCTATTTAAATCCACCAGAAATTATAATAAATAACAATTCAAAAACGATATCGAATATTAGTTTTATGAGAACACCTCTTGTCAGAATATCTTTTGGAATTAATTGGTGCCGATGGGCGGACTCGAACCGCCACGCATTGCTGCACTACCCCCTCAAGATAGCGTGTCTACCAATTCCACCACATCGGCTTTTGATCAGGATATTAAAACTATTGGATACTGAAAATAGTTAACTAGTCTGGTATTGCAGGAACTTCAGGAACTGTATCCGTTGGGATTTCATTTAATACGGATGATATTGGTTCTTGCTCCGTTTGAATAATCGCAGCGGGATCATCCATCAAACTTGTACTTCTGGTTTGTATCCGTGCATTGGAGAGATAGGCTAGAGCCAGGCTATTCGCGAGAAAGAAAAATGCCAATATTGCAGTGGATTTTGATAAAAAATTTCCGGACCCCTGAGCTCCAAAGACCGTCGTTGAAGCACCGCTTCCAAAAGCTGCACCTGCATCTGCGCCTTTGCCATGCTGAATAAGAATTAAGCCAATCAAGCTTATGGCCATTAATACCTGAGCAACTAATAATACAGTTTGTAAAGTTTCCATTTTTTTACCTTGTTGACTGACAAATTATCAAAAATTCACGGGCATTTAACGATGCACCGCCTATTAAACCACCATCTATGTCGGCACGGGAAAATATCTCCCCCGCATTATTTGCTTTGACACTTCCTCCGTACAGAATTTTTATATTGTTGGCAATTTCATCATCGTGACGCGCTAATTGCAATCTTATAAAGGCGTGTACTTCTTCCGCCTGTTCTGGTGTCGCGGTAAGTCCTGTGCCAATTGCCCATACTGGTTCATAGGCAATCACCGCATTAGAAAATTTTTCTATGCTGGCTAATTTAATAACTTCGTCCAATTGTCTGGCAATTACCTCATCTGTTGTCCCTGACTCTCTTTCCTGTAATTGCTCACCCAGACAAAGAATTGGAATTAGGCCGCTTTCACTGACTTTGACAAACTTCTCAGCCACTACCCGATCTGATTCATGGTACAGGTTCCGTCGCTCAGAATGTCCCACGATTACAAATTCACAACCAAAATCTTGTAACATATTTATGCCAATCTCACCGGTATACGCCCCAGGATCTGATTGGCAGACATTTTGTGCACCTATTTTAAGCTGACTTCCTTTGAGCAGGGACTGAAGTTCAGCAAGATAGATAGAAGGTGGGCAGATCACAACCCGTGTTGAATCGTCATCACCTAATCCCTTGTTAATTTCCTCTATCAATGGACGAATACTGCTCAGTGAGCCGTTCATTTTCCAGTTTGCTGCCACCAGGGGCTGTCTTACTGCCATTACACTCCAATATCTATACAGGTAAAACGGGGGGCAAGCTTACAATAAAACAGCATAAATGCCAAAGAAATCGCTAAAAATACACTTTATGAATCTAACAAACCTCTGATTAAGTTAGAGGTTCCCGCCGCACAGGGATGTGCGGCCAAAATCAAATACCACAAGTATCTGATTTTGTGAGCGAAATAAAAATCACACTTTTTATTTCGCGTGCATCTAATAAGTCCAGAATGGACTTATTCAGAGCTTTCCTAAATAAGCGTGAGCTGAGTGCTAATCTAAGCGTTACTACAATACAGCAGTTTCAATCTTGCAATGCAGACAATCTGTTGTTGATACGCATTTTTCCTTTGCATGCCTTACGATCAGGGCATGGTACTGATTATACATTTGATAATCCGCCTGAAGATTTGTTTCAAATCCACAGCGCAACACCTCATAATCCTCATCCCCTTTTATTAGCGTTAACTTTTTCAATAATCTCCGTGTGTAGGTATCTATTACAAATACCGGCCGGTCAAAGGCATACAGCAGGATATCATCGGCTGTCTCAGGTCCTATGCCATTTACCCCAAGCAGGGCTTTTCTGAATTCATCTGTGGGGTATGACTGCAGTGCTTCCATACCACCTTGCAACGTTATCCACTCACATACATGCTTTAGTCTTTTTGCCTTGATATTAAAATATCCTGAGGGACGTATTACCTCTGCCAAACTATTGTGATCAAGTTTATGGATGGCCTCCAGGGAGAGTATGCCATTCTTTTTCAGATTAATAATTGCCTTCTCTACGTTGGTCCATGATGTGTTTTGTGTCAGCACGGCACCAACGATGACTTCAAACGGAGAATTCGCTGGCCACCAGTTTTGCGGACCGTAGGCATCGAATAATCTTTGATATAGGCTTAACAGAATGTTGTTAGATAACATAAAGATTATCTGGTAGGACAGTATTTATTTCCTGGCCTTATATTTGCTATTTGTTTTGGCTTTATATTCTGGCTTCTTTCTTGTTTTTACTGGCATGGCTTTTTTTTCTTCGTCAGCTTCAAGCAACTCATCCATTCCAGCGGCAATAAATAATTCTTCACATTCTCGCTTTGATAATTCCCAGCATTGACCGGTGCTTTTAAATCTTGGTAATTTATATGGACCATATCGGACTCTTATAAGTCTGCTAACCGTCAGACCCTGAGATTCCCAAAGTCGCCTAACCTCACGATTACGACCTTCCTTGATTACTATATGATACCAATGATTAACGCCTTCCCCGCCTTTATCTACAACACTTGTGAAAGCAGCGACACCATCTTCCAGTTCTACACCCTCTTGCAAAATTCGCAATTGATCTTCTGTCGCTTTGGGAAGAACTCTGACTGCATATTCCCGTTCAATTTCACGTGAAGGATGCATTAACCTGTTTGCTAATGTGCCATTATTCGTAAACATAATCAGGCCGTGAGTATTTATATCCAATCTACCTATATTCACCCAGCGGGCATTTTGTATTTTAGGCAGTTTATCAAATACAGTCGGCCTGCCTTCTCTATCTTTACGGCTACAAATCTGACCTGCGGGTTTGTTATAGGCAATAACTCGAATGGCGGCAGTAATCGTTTGTTGGTATTTTAGCAATTTTCCATCAAGACTGATCCTGTCTTTCGAACCAATGCGATCACCCAATGTCCCTACCTTGCCATTTACCTTAACTCTACCCAGGCGTATCCAATCTTCTATTTCTCGTCTGGAACCGAATCCGGCATTTGCGAGGACTTTTTGAATTCTTTCTGCATCAGACATCGGTAGATATGCATCCGAGGTGATTGGTGTTTAATTGAAGAGATGAATTAGTTTGAAAACGGTACGACATTATCTTCCTGCTGAAGCGAGGACTCGTCAGTCTCTATATCTTCCGGGGACTCATCAGTTTCAATCACTTCCGGGGACGCATTGTCAACTACAGGATTATCATTTGCAGGTGTAAGGTTCAACCCTTCAAATAAATCTGGATTCATCTGATCGTAATCTTTTATTTCTGACAATGGCGGTAATTCGGAAAGTTTTTTCAGATTATAGTAAGCAAGAAATTCCTTGGTAGTAGCGAGTAGTTCTGGTTTGCCAGGGACATCTCTATGACCTACCACCCTTATCCATTCTCTTTCCTGCAATGATTTTATAATACCAGTATTAACACTGACCCCTCGAATGTCTTCGATCTCACTTCTGGTAATCGGTTGACGATAGGCAATAATAGCCAGTGTCTCCATAAACGCTCTAGAATAGCGTTGTGGTTTATCTCGAAATAGACGGTTTATCCAAACTGCATAATCTGCCCTGGCTTGAAACCGGTATCCATTTGCAACCTCTTTAAGTTCAACGCCTCTATCGAGGAAATCTTCCTGTAAAAGTAGCAATACGGCCTTTATCTCTTCTTTTTCGGGAATTTCATCATCACCCTCAAACAAGGCATGCAACTGATTAACATTACGAGGTTCATCAGACGTCAATAACGCGGCTTCTATAATATTTTTAAGCTGATCTGGGTTCATGCGGCTGCCTTAAGATGAATAGGTCCATTGTCTTCAGTTTGAACTATATCAATTAATGATTCCTTTATCAGCTCAAGGATTGCAAGCAAGGATACAATCACGCCAGCCTTACCTTCCTCGAGCGTAAACAAGTCTTTAAAATCAACAAATTCATCTGCCCTGATCCGATCCAGTACGACAGTCATCCTCTCTCTCACTGACAGGGCTTCACGATGAATCATATGGTGCGCAAACATATCTGCCCTGGCTAGTACATCGGCAAAGGCATGTAACAATTGGTCTATACTAACCTCTGGTGGTTTTTGTAAATTTTTACGTTCAGTAAAATCAATAACTGTTTCAAAAATATCTCGATCCATGCGAGGTAATGCGCCCAGGTCTTCCGCAGCCTGTTTATATCGTTCATATTCCTGCAGTCTACGAATGAGCTCGGCCCTGGGATCATTCTCTTCATCCTCTACAACGGTTCGCGGTAACAGCATTCGTGATTTAATCTCTGCAAGGACTGCGCCCATAACCAGATATTCCCCGGCAAGTTCGAGTTGTAAAACATCCATCAAATCAATATACCGCATATATTGCGCTGTTATATCCGCAATAGGGATGTCGATGATATCCAGATTTTGTTTTCTTATGAGATATAAAAGTAAATCCAAAGGCCCTTCGAACGCCTCTAAAAATACCTCCAGTGCTTCAGGAGGTATATATAGATCACTAGGCAACTGAGTGATTGGCGAACCATGAAAAATCGCGAACGGCATTTCAGATTGTCCTGGTCCTGATTGAACTATTTCATCTGTATTCATTTGTAAATTTAATTTGTTTAATAGTTTTTTCTATATAAAGAAAATTATTTATAGGTTAATCCCATTGCCGACCTTACTTCATCCATCGTTTCTTTCGCAACATCTCTTGCCGCCTCACATCCTTCACTTATGATACCACGCACAATTTCTGGATCTGCGATAAATTCTTTTGCCCTTTCCCTAATCGGTTCTTGTTCTTTTAGAATCGCGTCTATTAATGGTTGTTTACATTCGAGACAACCGATACCCGCATTTCTACAGCCTTCTTGTACCCATTGTTTAAGATTATCATCCGAATATATTTCATGAAATTGCCATACCGGGCATTTTTCGGGATCGCCGGGGTCTTTACGCCGAATACGTGCAGGATCAGTGGGCATAGTTCTGATCTTCTCTTCTACGGAATTGGGATTTTCACGAAGTCCGATTATGTTATTGTAGGATTTGGACATTTTTTGACCATCAAGCCCAGGATATTTGGGTGTCTGTGTTAACAAAGCCTGAGGCTCTGGAAAGATCATTTTTCCACCCCCCTCAAGAAATCCAATCAAACGTTCCCTGTCACCTATACTTATATTCTGTTGAGACTCAATCAGCGCAGTTGCCTTTTCCAGGGCAATATCATCACCTTTTTCCTGATAGTCCTTACGTAAATCGTGATAAAGACGGTTATTTTTCTTGCCTATTTTTTTGGCAGCAATCTCAGCCTTTTCTTCAAAACCCGGTTCCCGTCCATACAGATAATTAAATCTGCGTGCGATTTCTCTTGATAGTTCGACATGCGCTACCTGGTCTTCGCCTACCGGCACAAACCCTGCTTTATAGATAATAATGTCCGATGTCTGCAGTAATGGATACCCTAAAAAACCATAGGTAGATAAGTCTTTATTGCTCAGCTTTTCCTGCTGATCTTTGTATGTAGGAACTCGTTCTAGCCAACTCAAGGGAGTAAACATGGATAACAATAAATGCAATTCAGCATGTTCTGGAACACGTGACTGGATAAAGATTTTAGCCGAACCAGGATTGATACCAACTGCCAACCAATCGATTACCATCTCCCAGACTGACTCAGAAATAGTCTGCGGAGATTCATATTCCGTAGTCAGAGCATGCCAATCGGCAACAAAAAAGAAACACTCGTATTCGTTTTGAAGTTTTAACCAGTTTCTAAGGACGCCGTGATAATGTCCAAGATGTAGTTGACCAGACGGACGCATTCCCGAAAGAACACGCTGTTTTCCTGAAATTGCCAAAAATCATTTCCTCGTTTGAACTGAAAGTGAATTATACAAGGATGTAAAAAATTATCTCTTATTAAGTATAACTATATCAAATTAGTGGGACAGCTAGTGGTTGACAAGTTTTCCTTTGCCTTCCCTGATAATCACCGGTTCTCCCTCTGAAAGATCAATGACTGTGGTTACATCTACTCCAACTATGCCGCCATCAATAATAAGATCTATTAGTTTGCCCAGATCTGCTTCAATGTTTTCAGGATCTGCCTCAGGAAGTATATTGCCTGGTAGTATTAAACTGGTACTGAGCATGGGTTCTCCCAGGGTCTCAAGTAATTCCTGGCAAATTTTATTATCAGGTACTCGAAGGCCAATGGTTCTACGTTTAGGATTTAGCAATTTTTTTGGGACTTCACTTGAAGCCTTGAGAATGAAGGTATACGGACCTGGTGTATAACTTTTAATGAATCTAAATGCACTATTATCAAGCTTTGCCAGTGTACCTAGACCAGACAGATCACGGCAAATAATAGTAAATAAATGTCCGTCGTTCAGATTTCGTATCCGTCTTATCCGCTCGACAGATTCCCTGTCTTCCAATAAACAACCCAGGGCATAGCACGAATCTGTCGGGTATACGATCACGCCCCGTTGCCGTAATATTGCGACGGCTCGACCTACTAACCTTTTTTGTGGATTATCAGGATGAATTTTAAAATATTGTGCCATGACGTATTTTTAATACTGCGCTCCGAATGATTGACCTGGATCAACTTTATAACTAGATAATGTAAATTATGACCTATATCCAATAAAATCACTTAATTATGAAAATACTAATAGATTTCTTTCCGGTTGTTGCATTTTTCGTTGCTTATTATATTCCCGATGACCTGGAGCAGAGAATGTATATTGCCACTATTGCTGCAATTATCGCTACCATTATACAGGTAACAGTTAATTGGCTACTGCATAAACGATTTGAAAAAATGCATGTAATTACACTCATACTTATCCTTGTGCTGGGTGGGCTTACCCTGGTACTACAGGATAAACGAATTTTTATGTGGAAACCGACTGCCGTTAATTGGTTGTTTGCAATTGCGTTTATAGTGAGTGAATTTATAGGAAGCAAACCGCTTATTCAGAGGATGATGGATCATGCAATGAATCTGCCTGAAAACATCTGGTATAGACTTAACAGGAGCTGGACATTATTTTTTATATTTTCCGGAGCCCTAAATCTATATGTTGCATTTAACTTTGCCGAAAATATTTGGGTAGACTTCAAACTGTTTGGAATTCTTGGACTAACGCTGCTATTTGCCATAGGCCAGGCGTTATACCTCGCTAAGCATGTAATAGAACCTGAACAAAATAAAGAGGAGTTATAAATGTTATATGCGATATTCAGTGAAGACGTCGCGAACAGTCTTGAAAAAAGACTTTCCGTCAGACCTGAACACCTGGCACGAGTACAAATTTTAAAGGACGAAGGTCGATTAATAATAGCAGGGCCACATCCCGCTATTGATAGTGACGACCCGGGGCCTGCGGGATTTACGGGAAGCCTGATAATAGCCGAATTTGAATCACGAAAAGCAGCCGTGGAATGGGCTGATACAGACCCATATGTCGTTGCAGGTGCATATAAAAATGTAGTGGTTAAGCCATTTAAAAAAATACTACCTTAGGGATCTGTGATGGACAGGATTAACGTCATTCGAAACAAAATAAATACCAGGCTGAAGCCTCAAAGTGTAGACATCAGAGATGATTCACATTTACATGTCGGACATGTTGGGGCAAGCACTGGCGGTGGGCACTTTACAGTTCGCATTATTTCTGATCAATTTAGTGGTAAATCGGTATTAGAACGTCACAGAATGGTATACCAATCATTAGAAGATCTTATGCCAGCAGAAATTCATGCCTTAAGTATTAAGGCGTTGACTCCGGAAGAATTGACATAACAGCGGTGCAGACAAGACCATTTCTAAAATGGCCCGGTGGTAAATTTCGTTTAATTAAACGTATTCGAGATGCCTTGGGTGATGGTAAACGCTTAATTGAGCCATTTACCGGATCAGGAGCAGTTTTCCTGAATACAGATTACCCACGCTATCTACTGGCTGATACTAACCCGGATCTTATAAATCTATATAAACAATTAACAAAGGAAGGATTACCTTTTATTCGATATTGCCGATCATTCTTTACTCAGGAAAACAATAGTAAAAATAAATATTATCAATATAGAATTGAATTTAACAAGATAACAAACACTCGTCGTAAATCTGCACTTTTTTTATACCTAAACCGTCATTGTTATAATGGTTTGGTTCGCTATAACAGCCGAAGTGAATTTAACACGCCTTTTGGTCGTCACATAGCACCCTATTTTCCAGACCATGAAATGAAGCATTTTATTCTTGCAGCAGATAAGGCAGAGTTTTTAAATACAAGTTTTCAGGAATGCATGAAAAAAGCATGTAAAGGCGACATCATATATTGTGACCCTCCCTATGCACCATTAACAAACACTGCCTGCTTTACAAACTATCATACTGCAGGGTTTAGTTGGGATGACCAATTAGAATTGGTAACCATTGCAAGCAAGTTGGCAAGCAGAGGTGTACAAGTTGTAATCTCCAATCATGACACCAAGTTGATTAGAGACTTATATAAAGAAGCAGGTGCACAGATCACCAGTTTTCAAGTTCAACGCATGATTAGTTCTAATGCAAAAAATCGATTAAGAGTCGGAGAGTTAATTGCCGTATTCGGATAAAACAAGATGACTGCAAAAGTTACAAACCCCGTATTATCGTTATATTTAAATTAAATAAATAAATTTTTGTGCCAATCTAATTTTAATTTTCAAAATTTTATAACAACTTTTTTAAATATTATTTCATATACTTTCATATACAGCAAATAGTGAAACCATTTCCTCCGCCTGATTTTATTGCAATGGAATTTAACCGTTAGTTAGAACCTGACCAGCGTTTTACTATACCAGTATTAATATCAAATAAATCCAGAACTCGACCAACACTATGGTCAATAATATCCTCCAATGTTGAGGGCCTGTTATAAAATGCGGGGACAGGTGGACAAATAAATATCCCCATCTGAGTTGCCTCAAAAAGTAATTTACAATGACCTTGATGCAATGGTGTTTCCCTTGGCATCAATACAAGTTTACGACCTTCTTTTAATACCACATCTGCCGCTCGTGTTAGAAGATTATCTGAGTAGGAGTGTACAATGCTGGAAAGTGTTTTCATGGAACATGGTGCAACGATCATTCCTGCTGTACTAAAAGAACCGCTTGAAATATTAGCAGCTATATCCTGATATTTGTGTACTACATCTGCAAAACTTTCAACATCCTTAACAGTAAAATCTGTTTCAATAGTAATGTTCATTTTTCCGGCAGATGACATTACTAGATGCGTTTCTATGTCATCAATTTCTCGCAATATTTGCAGCATACGGATGCCATAAATTACCCCGCTGGAACCAGAAATTCCAATTATTAATCTTTTCATCTGCACAAAATCCCCGATAGAAGTGCTATATTTGTCTGTCTATAATTGTAGACAGATCTCATCCTCAATAATAGTATTAAAATACTTTGATATTGTACTATTTCTAAATTTGGCCATTACTTATAGCATTGGAGTTTAGCCATCAATACATAGTGTAATGTTTTATATTTATAACCGTTTTAGTAAAATCAAAAGAAATAAAGAAGCAGTAGAAATTGCCAGCAATATCCCATTAAGATCCTCTGTTTGTTGTGGTGGACGATTTGACGTCAGTGATTCTAATTTTGACTTTAGATAAACAATTATTTCTTCCTGTTTGCTTTCATGAAAATACTCCCCACCGGTTTCATCAGCAATCTCTCTCAATGAAGCATCTACCAGATTTGTATAAAATTCCTTGCCATCTGCACGCTCATATTGTCCATCAAGACAATTATTATTCACATCTAGTGTCGGTATAGGTGTGCCATCGTCTGACCCTACACCTATGCTTATTAATTCAATATTTGCCTCACGTACAAGTGGTGACATAGATTCCAGGGCATTAATATCTGCAGTTGCTAAATCACCATCTGATATTAATATCACATAATCAACATTTTCATATACCTGGGGTTGCTGCTGCTTTTTTTCAATCATTACATGTAGTGCGTTAGCAATATCTGATCCGGGAAGTGGTACCACTTCCACAAAAATACCATTATTAATTATATTAAACAGATACTGTCTATCGTAGCTCATCTCGCTTAATACAAAGGATAACCCCGAAAATCCAGCGAAGCCAAATCTTGCACCAGGTAAATCAGAAACAATTTGTGACATCAATACCTTTGCCCTGTCTAGACGTGTTGTTGCATCACAATCAACTCGAGCAGCCATACTGCGTGACACATCAATAAGAAAGACAAAATTTGCTGACAATGTATTATCAGGATCAGTCAATATCCGTCTTGGTCCAGCTGCTTGCAGTAATAATGTACTTAAAAATATTATTGCAACAATAGTAACTAGCCTGGACCTTTTCGTTAAACTTAGTACCTCTCTAGTAAATGCATTCAGCGAGTTTTGCCTGATCTGATAACCTTTCCGAATAATATAAGGCAGTGGTATCAGTAATATCAATAACAATAGTAACTCGGGACTTTGAAAGTTTATATTCACGAATTCGTTTATCGATGAGTTTTATGAAATCTGGTTTCAAATAACACAATCATAACCATACCCAGGACAAAACCAATTAAACAAACTAACCAGCGTATGTCTTGAAGGTAATTCAAACTTCCTTTTTGTATACGTCTTTCATTTTCTATTGATTCAATCTGACTAAAAGATTCACTTAATTCGGCAATGGAGTTTGCCGTGTATAAATATACATTGGACATATTTTCAAAGGTGCTGGTAAAAACCACGAGACTTTCTGGCTGTGCATCAAGTGCAACCACATAGACAAAAACGTCTTCGTCATTTATTTTTTGAACACCTTCTATTACTTCATCAATATTATCAATAAGATCACCAATCAATATTAAAGCCCTGGACGACGCCTTTTGATTAACTAATGTATCTCTGGCCATAGCAAGACCCGCCCGGGTTGCAGTTCCACCTGCAAATTGGGCGAGTTGCGAGGTACGCTTGCGTCCGGGATTTGTAAAACGCAGACCTTCATCTAACACTTCATGAAAATCAAACTCTGTCTGAGAAGTTGGCCAACGAACCAACATAGGTTGAACACTAAATAGAATCAAACCAAGGTTTGCATTAGTAAAATTGGCCACTAACTCAAATATCTCTGTCTGTGATGCATCAAACCGGGTTATACCCTCAAGATTTAATTCTCCATCTACAACATAGCCTCCCAAAGGTTCTGTCATACTTCCAGAAACATCCATTGCCACAAGCATGACTGGTTCTAACTCATCTGCAGGGCCAAACCACAATGGACGATTGGTTCTGAGTTCTGGTGCTGTCCAGGCAAATCCAACAAACAAAACAAGGGTCAACAACCAATATAAACGGAAATTTCTTTTATTTTCGGCTAGATTGAGTCCACCATCTATTGCATATTCCAAACCGCTGAATTTAATCTGATCTGTGCCTGAACTTTTGTAAAACTGAAATAAAATTAATACAGCAACAGGCAAGATAACAAAAAACATCATAGGTGTATTCAAGGTGATTGAGAAAAATGTTAAATTAATTTCCATTCGATCGCTTCACGTCTAACTAAAAGAGTAATGGATTCATGTCTCTGGAAAATCCTGGAGTTGGAGGTCCAAGCTCTCCCTGTATTTCGCCTGAGTCTTTATTGTCCTGTCTTTCTTTTAACCTAATGACAACTTCCAGGTTACGGCGTATATCTTCATCGAAAGGATAAAACCTTGCAGAGTTTGCAAGCAATTGTACGGGGAATTCAAATGATGGTGGTTCAGTGGCTTCTTCCTCTTCGTCCGCTGGTGGCATTGTTAGAATAACCTTGAATATCTTACCAACCAATGTGCCATAATCATAAAGATAAGCGCTTCTAACAATATCAGATTGTAAATTTTCAAGCACTTGTTGTTGATCTGATATATGCCCCAACATTTCCACATCGAGTGTTCCCATATCGTGATCATTTGATTCGTCCAATATCCGTTCAGGCAAACTTCCTATCCAGTTATTAAATATAGTTGCATCCTTATCCATCCATAATTCAGGACTAATAAGTAAATATACAAACATTAAACAAATTAAAGTGCCTGCGACACCACCT
Organism: Gammaproteobacteria bacterium; assembly: GCA_051275005.1. Lineage (GTDB taxonomy): Bacteria > Pseudomonadota > Gammaproteobacteria > Eutrophobiales > Eutrophobiaceae > Eutrophobius. The sequence goes on from JBNMOP010000007.1 coordinate 27,550, forward strand.
GCAAAGGTAAACTTATGCCTGGCAATTCGTTGTAGTTTTGTTCCTTCCAGTTTATTTAGTACTATTAGCCTTTCATCAGCAGATTCTTGATCGATCTTTAAATATACATTTTCGATGTTTTCTTCAATAATCTGGATATCATTATCGTTTGGATCCGTTATGGAATAGGCTGTTTCTAACGGTTGCTTTAATTGACTTGAACGCTCCATCCAAAACGGTTGCCCCAAATCCGTCTGAGGAGCCCAGAATGCCTTTGCTGTTCGATTTCCATAGTGCTTGAATAAAGACATAATAATTTTTTCATATTGAATAATTTTTTGTCTTTTATTACCTTGCTGTATTCGTAGTTTTTCAATTTGACCGTATAGCTTGTCAGCTATCGAGTGACCAAAACGAGTTTTTTTCCTAATAGCTGCCCAGAGTAACCCTAATCCAAAAATGAGAAAAATCGAAATACAGAAAATAATCACTAAACGTTTATAGATAGTGTCATCCATCATCTTGCCCTTAATGGGTTGGAAGGGAATGTCCAGTGCATTCTGTTGGGAATACATATCAATCGTCACTATTTCAGGGACTAACTCTATGAATCCCATTTGATCAGTCTCAATCTCGGTATAATTCAGCTTGACCGAATCCAGGGCATATTCATTACCAGGAACCACATCAATCCCAACAACGGTATAAGCTAATACGTATTCAGAATATTCCGCCGAATAAACAGTTTCGATAATACTGGTCCGGCTTCTATGCAACTGTTCAAATGGCACAAACCTAACATCTCTTAATAATTGTCTGAAATCTGGTCTGACTTTTTCAGGTCGATAAATTACTCTAAGCTTGTATTCAAACGGTTCACCAACATGAACATTATTGCTGACTTCTGAAGTAACCAGAATATCTTCATCAGATTGGGGTAACTGAATAGAATTTATTTTTTTGGATGGACTTAATGACGAGTCAGTAAATAGTGCGCCCGCTAATACAAAAATAAAAAATAACCCAAGAATAAGCAATAATGATTGCACGGGTCGTATCATATGACCTGCCCTATATAAAGAAGCTGATAATTGGGCTTTCTATTCTGGTTCTGCAATTGAAATCAACGGTATATAAAAAAACTGGATAAAGAATGATGTGCTTTTTCAATTTCCGGTTCTGAGATATGAACAAAATTTAAACCACGATCTGAAAATGAGTCATTAATCTCTGCAAATCGTTTTTGATGTAATGTTTTAATAAGTTTTCGTTCGGATTTACCAAACCAAACGGGTCTAACAGAATTCGTTTCAGGATCAATTAATTCAATCATTGTAGAGTCTGTCATATCAGGAAATGAAAATTCAAACTCGTCCTGCACGACAACAGGAATATAATCATATCGATTTACATTTAATGATAATGGTAAACTAGATTGGGGAAAACCTTGTTGATTCAGAAAATCAGATACATATAACAATATACAACCAGTAGGTACCAGTCGTGACAGGCCATAACTGGAAAATTTAACCGGTAATGTGCTGCCAATGCTGACACTGGTACACGCCTGTTCAACCTGATCGAATAATCGTGAAGCATGACGATAACCCATACCTATACCCAATCCATGGAAGCCTTGATCGGTTAATAACGCGGCACCTACTCGCATTTCCATTTTAACCCCGCTGTAAAGTAACATTAGCGAAGTTGCCAATAAAATATCCGCCTTACGTCTGATACCCATGGAGGCAGAGCAATCTATCAAAACAAATATACTGATATCTCTGGTTGCTATGCGTTCTACCACCATGCGCTTACCGCTACGCAGCGACATAGACATATTAATTGAGCGTGGATCATCTCCCAATTCATACGCACGATGACTTCGAAAATCCATTCCCTTACCTGAGTAGGGACTGGTCCATTCACCGCTAAATTGGCTGGTAGCCAGCCGGTTGGGGGTAATTGGGATTGGCCGTTGGCCTAGATAACGAAGAACATCATTCCTCATTGACTCCAGACTCTCTGAAAAATACGGTCGAGCATATCGTTTAACAACCGTTCCCTTTCTTTCATATTGTTCATTGCTAACTCAGGCCTAAGTATAAGACGATGCCGAAGTACGGGTAACATTACTGAACTTATATCCTCTGGTGACACAAAATCCCGACCAGAAATAGCCGCATGAGCCCGGGCTGTTCGAAGTATATGGATACCTGCTCTTGGCGATGCCCCACCACCATCTTGTGCATCTATGTATTCATCAATTTCACTAATATCTGTATAACCTGGTCGGGTCAGGGCAACTAAACGTTGAACTTTTTCTATGATTTCATCGCTAACTTTGACCAGTTCAAATATCGCACGTCTGATTGCTAAAATCGCATGGGTATCCATTACCGGATTGATGGAAGGCATGGCCATGTTATCTATATTTTTGCGAATAATATCCCGCTCTTGTCCTGCAGTGGGATACGTAACCAGTATCTTCATTACAAAGCGATCTTGTTCTGCACGTCCCAACACAAAGGTCCCTTCTTCTTCTATGGGGTTTTGAGTTGCGGCGACCATAAATAGATCAGCTAATGGGTAGGTGCCACCTAACTCTGTGGTCACCATACCTTCCTCCATGGGCTCCAGTATCATGCCCTTAGACGTAGTGCGTGCACGATTCAATTCATCTGCAAGTAGAAAGTTAGTAAATAATGGCCCTTTTACTAACAACCTTACTTTGCCATTATCAGAATCAAAATCTTCGATACCTACTACGTCCTTTGGTAATAAATCTGCTGCAAACGAAATACGCCTGAATTCTCCTTCGACTGTTTCTGCCAGACTTTTTAGTAGTAATGTTTTTGCAAGACCCGGGACACCTTCTAGTAACACATGGCAATTTCTCCCTGGACTGGCAAACAGACACACCAGTAACAACTTGATAACCTCGTCCATACCAACGATGCGTTTCCGGATTTCAGTTTCGATAGTAGAGATATTTTCACGTACATCATTTATGCTATTTAATTGCATAGATATAATTCCTGTTGGTTGTTGTTTTTATCCTGTTGCTGCATCTACATTCACGATGCAGTCTTTTTACTTTTCATGAATGCCCAGATCATAATAATTACAAATCCAAAAATTACAATGCCTTTAAGTACCATCGAATCTTTGCGTATTTTCAATTCTGGCGCTGTAATCTGAGAGGTGTTATCCGTTGATAGATATTCGGTCTCATGCTCTCGAGATAATTTTGGTGGATTCTGAACGCGAAGCTCTCCGGTTTCAGGATCCATATATATCACAGGTGCTGGCTCATCCCCGGCAAACACTGTAGGTGAATATATTATCAAGACCGATAAATATAAAATAACTAAGAGTGAGATACTGTGACGAACTGGTTTAGTCATATAATTACTTTATTAATCAATTTCAAACTTAAATAAAGTACAAAATTGACTTTCTAAAATTTATCGGATTGATGTTCTATTGTTCCATCAATAACCGTCATCAGAACTTCGATTCTCTTGATGTCATGTTCATTAATAGTGAAATAGTCCCGATCCAATACAATGAAATCGGCAAACTTACCGGGTTCTAGTGATCCAAGTTCATCACCGCGAAGTATGTTATCTGCGTTCCAAACTGTTGCCATCTTTAGCGCAAGGACACGATCGATTGCCTGATCAGGCGCAACCGAATCACCTTCTGCGGTAAAGTTCCAGTCCCACTCACCATCAGATATCACCCAGTCCCTGGTGAATTCTCTGGTGACAAAGGATGCTATAAATGGGAAATATGGGAGTATCCGTACGTCCGGACCGTGCATCCCTATCTTCATACCATTATCCAGGGCCGTTTTTGCAGCTGCAGCCCATTGATGAAATTTTTGTTCTGCCTCCGGTCCATATCTGTCGACAACATTATTGCGTTCATAAAGCTCCTGCCATGCCTTATCAACAGAGCAATTGAGTCGTATACCATAGCGCTTCAGCTTTTCGATTTGATCAGGTCTTGGGTAAAGTGAGCAATGATCAACTGCATGACCTATGGCCCGTATCTCTTCATCGGACATGCCTGCCATATGACTGCCTTCTACAATCGCCTGCACCACCAGATCCACGCCCCGATCACCAGCAACATGCTGACCGGTTAGTCGCATACCATTTGCCGCTGCAACTTTTGTTGTCTCAAAGGCTACCGTACCTTTTTCATGACAACCTTCTCTAAATTCAACATCAGCGTTGCCTTGAAGAATAGAACAGGAGCTATCGGATATCTCTGTTTCAATGCCGGCATTCCATAGCTTGTCTGAGCCCAGGCCCTGGGTAGTATTCATCCGCTGCACGTAACGAGGACCATAGGGGTTTAAATATGTTGGTGTGCCCAGTGCATAGCCAACCCTTGGTATGAGACGCCCTTCCCTTTCCAGGATCACATAAGCATCAAGTATGCTTCGCTGTCGGGCATGCGTGGTAAAAGACGTTGTGCCATAGGCAACAAAGTCTTTTTGAACACTTTCTATTAATGCCGCCATGTCCCGCGGATTACCAAACACGCCTTGGGCAACAATACTGCGTCGGGTTGTTGTTACTGGTCCTACGTCGCCGGTTTCACGATCGTAGCGAATTAATCCTAGATCTATAGGCTCTTTATACCAGGTATCCAACCAGTCAATTGCGGCGTCATTAACCAGGATACCCGGCCTTCCTTCAATCAAAACCGGGTTATTCGGGGCGATTTCGTCTAACACAGCTTTAGTAACCAATCCTCTACGTACAGCTTCAGCAATAATGCCTCGCTGCTGATACGAAGCCTGAACAAATATCCATTTTCCTGGCGTAGTTTTCTCTACAGCTTCTTCGATAAATGATAGTGCTGTTTCTGGAAAATCCGATACGGTGGTTTCTGCCGGAATAATAAGATACTGGTTTGGAAGTACCTTGGGACCAGAAACGCGCCACGCGGCTTGATGCAGGTGAAAGTGATTGTCTATCAGACCGGGAATCAATGTTCGCTGCTGCAAATCAACGCGCAGCGTGTCAGGTCCAGCTAAAGTTGATATTTCACTTGAATTCCCAAGTGCCAGGATTTTTCCGTCCCTGACTGCCATAGCCTCGACAATGGTGCCAGGGCTGATATTTATCCCCGGGTCATCCAATGTCACAATATTACCATTCAGGTAGATAGAATCTGCCCAGTTAACGACCAAATCAGGTAGTCCTGTTGGTTGTGCACTGACAAAGGCGTTAGTAGATACTGACAGGACTATAGTCTGAATGACTACTACTATTCTTCGATACGTATTCATCGCATAGGCTCCTGTATTGTCGGCCAGAATATATTGAGGGAATGCTGATTATAATTATCGACCGTAATTGCTTGCACCAGACATAAACTGAACCATTGGATCCAGAAAAGTCGTGGGTAGTACACTAGACCATAGATGTGAGGCATCACCAAGTTAGCTGATTGTTATGTATCTGTAGCTACCCGCCAGCGCCCTCAGTTTCCCATTGATGTATCTGCCTGATCACCTGCTCTGGTTGGATCCCAAACGGTTCAATCTTAAGTTCTGCTGCCAAACCGTTATCCAGATAACGTGTATGCCCACCTATAATAGTCATCAATGGTCGTACAGTTTTTAACATAGAATCGGGAATTAAATTCTCATCAAAATAGTTTTTATTCAGCACGATCAAATCTGCAAACTTGCCTTCCTCCAGGGTACCGAGCAGGTCTTCCTTCAAGACATAGTACGAAGCCCATGACGTTGCGGTCTTTAATGCCCAGGTCCTGTTTATCTTCTGATCTTCCGCCAGTACATTGCCATCATTGCCCATGCGGTTGACATATTGACCAATATGGAAAAATGCCCCTTCACCAGCCACAGCATGAGAATCAATTTCAAATACCGCGCGTACTCCGCCTTCAATTATGGAGCGCATGGGTACTACCCAGCTCAAATATTCCTTACCGTAATCTTTGGCCACGTCTGGTCCATCTCCCTGGATATATTTCGGTGCACAACTCATGATTACACCGAGCCTTTTTAGACGAGGCATCTGATCAGGCCGGGGATTGACACGGCAATGATCTGAACCATGTCGCATGGCACGGATTTCCTCGGCAGACATTCCAGCTGCAGCTGAACCTTCTTCTATCATATCAAGGGCAACGTCTAGGGTACGATCGCCAGCAATATGGGTATTGGCCCAGCGCAAACCTCTGGAGGTAAAGTCCTTGATATATTCAACCCGCTTACGTAATACCTCACGTTCTTTAATTTCTGGTCTGGCTTCAATACTAGTTGCCAGTAATGGGTAGGCACCATCACCAGAGGAAATGCTGATGCTGTTCTGCCATAGCCAATCAGAACCGGTACCGGCAAGGTTAGTACGAAATTCTGGCATATCCGGCATGACCCTGAACCAATAACTATCAAGTGCATAGGCATACCGTAGAGGCATCCTGCCTTCGGCATCCAGTGCGCGTATAGCGGCGGTCTGGTTATACATCCCAATACGACTACCGAAAGTGGTAATGCCGTATGCCGTCCATTCAAGAAATTCCTGTTCCATCATCGCCTTGAATTTAGGGATGGGAGTGAGTTCTCCTCGCAGCACACGTACTACGGATCCTGAAAGATAAATGCCATCATCCGATGACATATCTGGATACTCATCACCGCCGAAAAATTCTCCGTAAATATCCATAGCAGGGGTATTCATTACTCCCCGATTTCCCAATAACAGAATATTCTGCTCTGTATTGGCTTGATCAAGCATTTGTCTGGTTAAAATCCTATGAACACGAAGAGCGGTATCTGCCATCATGTCGGTAGACTTGATCCGCCTCGGCCAATCAATGAAGACCCACTCCCCTGGTGAGTGTTTGTCCTTGATGCTAGCTACGAGGTCTACAACTTTCTGTGCTAACTTTGGCCAGTCATCACCCGGTTCCTCTTCCACAATGTAATCCCCTTCTACTGGAGGCCCCCAGTGTTCTTCGGCATATTCATGGGGATGAGAATGGGTATCGATGATGCCAGGCAACACTGTTCGACCATTGACATCATAAACAGCGGTATCTGGTCCTGCGAGCTTCATGATATCAGCTGTACTACCAAGACTAAAAATACGACCATCGCGTATGGCCAGTGCTTGATATGTGGAACCGACGTTTTCATTCACCCCTTCGTCATCCATGCTGATGACATTAGCATTTACAATCAAGGTTTCTGGATAGTGTAACAATCTGGAATCCAGCTGTTGGGAATGTGCCGTAAGAGGATATATAGTACCTGTGCAGAAAATGCTAATTATTATGAAGAAAAACCTGTTGTTGATGGTTACCTTTTTCATATACAGCGCCCTCCTGATTTTATTTGCTCACTTCTCCTCAAATTATTAGCCAAGTAATCCAATGTGAGCTGAATGAAATATAACTGATATATCAAAACCATTAACAGCGAGACTTCCGACACAGTTACGAGTATTTATGAAAAAATTATCTAGAAAGAAAGAATATCGGGGAGGGCTGATGACAACTCTCCCTGATAGATACAGTTTTAAAAAGGTATTGTTATGGCTTACTTATTGACCAGTTCCATGCCTTCTTTAACCAGCTGATCCACAAATTGTTGCTGCCAGCCATCAACAGCCTTTTTGAAGCCATCTGGATCAATAAATGCGCGGAAACCTTCACCCGCCTTGCTTCGTCTCATTTTGTCCCCAAGGCCGTACCAGTAACCGTGACCACCAAGAAATATATCCACGGGCATCTTCTGAAGTTTTTCAAACGTGCTGGCAAAATCACTCGCCATTTTGGGATATTTTGGATGGCCAAAGACAGGTCTTGCGGCGACTCTTACTCCACCCAGTAACAGGACATTATAATTTTGTCCTTCTTCAACAGCATTCATCGAGAACGACATGCACCCGCGGGTATGACCTGGTGTATAGTTGGCAGTCATTGCTATATCACCCAACCGGATGACCTCCCCATCTGCTACAACCCTGTCAACCTTTGCAGGTCGCCAGTCACCGTCCCTGAAATCAGTACCGCCACCGCTCTCAATCGTTGCTACGTCCGGGGCAGATGCCAGGATCGTTGCACCAGTCATTTCCTTCATCCGGGTATGGCCTTCCACATGATCGCTATGGGCATGGGTACCAATAATCAGCTTTACGTCTTCAATATCGAAACCCAACTTTTTAATATTTTCGATGATAATTGGGACTGTAACATCATAGCCGGTATCAATGATTATATGACCTTCGGATCCCGTTATAAGATAAGAGGCTTCCTGAACAGTCTCTCCGACATAATAGATATTATCTATAATATTAAAGGGCTCAACCTTTTCCGTTCGATCTGAATGACCTTGAGGTGGCGAGACAGGTGCCTGCGCCAACACTCCCAGAGAAAACAACAGCGATAATAAAAAACCTGTGATTGTAATTTTCTTCATTTACTCCCCCATGACCTGTGTTTATGTTTAATAATTCATACCTGATAAATAATTTTTATATTGTTGTTAGCTACAATACTCGACAAGTATAGGATTTCACCCCTTAGGGTGCAATGGATACTCAGCGCTAGTACAGCCAGAATCGAATAATCCAGCTATGACAAAGATTAAATACCCATGATTTCATTATTAATTTCACATTTAAGCGAAATCTTTCTCTAAAAATTTTTCTGATGTTTGTTAAATACCTTCAGATTGGCCAATAATTTTATGGGTTCTTTGAATATAGCTATCCACATATTCGTTAGCACTCAAAATTAAATATTGTAGAATTTTAATATGGCAGTACGACCATGCACGCAGGAACCTCTGAATTAAATTAGAGATCCCTGGTTAAGAATTGAACATAAATTATTATCTTTTGAGCAATGCGTTACTTTCTTTAAGCAATTGATCAATGTAGGCCTGCTGCCAGCCATCAATGGCCCTTCGATAACCTTCCGGGTCTATAAATACCTTGTAACCTTCTCCGGCTTTCATGCGATTAATCTTTTCATATAAATTGTACCAGTAACCATGGGCCCCAAGAAAAATATCCACAGGCAAACTCTTCAAAATCTTGAAGGTTTTGCCAAGGTCAATTGCGATATCAGGATAATCCGGGTTTCCCAATAATGGCAGTGATGCCATACGCACGCCACCCATTAACACTACGTTAAATTTTTTACCGTCTTCTTCCACTACCGTGGTGAATGTCATAGTGCCCGGTGTGTGTCCTGGTGTCATGTGCACCGTGACTGAGATATCGCCCAGACTTATCACTTCACCATTGCTTAGAATTCGGTTCACCTCTGCTGGCGGCCACTGTCCATTACCGCCGGTCTCGATTACGTTCCTGTCCAGCTCTGCCGCCGCGATCTCGGCCCCCGTCATCTCCTGCATCATGGCGTGTCCGCCCACATGGTCACTATGGGCATGTGTTCCAACAATCAACTTTACATCTTTCGGATTCAATCCCAGCTTTTCAATGTTCTTTACAATTGCCACCGGAGAATCTTCATAAACGGTGTCGAATATGATGTGACCCTCTGATCCCTTGATAAGGTAAGAAGCTCCTTGCATACTGGTTCCGATATAATAAATGTTGCCAATAACCCTGAAAGGGTCAACCACAAATGCCTTTTTCGGGTCATCATTCGGTGGTGAAACTGGCATCTGAGCCAGCACACCAATTGATAACGAAAGTAATAATATAAAACCCAGAACTGTTATTTTTTTCATAATTCCCCCCGTGATATAAAAACATTATCTTGTTGGTGATTTCTGCTAACCATCACAATCAAACATCTTTCTGTTAAACACCTGAATTAAGTGTAGATTGTCGTTATCCAGGACGCAATGGATAATCGAATTACTGTATTAGATCAATAATGAAATAGTTTACAGACCAGATGAGTTATCTATATATATGGTAATTACAGTGAATTTTTTCCATAATTAATCAGAACGATTAATAAATATCAATCTGGTATTTACCAAATAGCCCTATAATAAATAATTTTTTGGGCATCTCTGACGCAATCAGGGGTATTCTTAATATAAGGTAAATGGTGAAAGGGCTAATACGATGAAAAGAGTACACGGTGGGATCGTCATTACATTACTTGTTGTATGTTTTTCCAGTCATTCTTTATTTGCTGTCGATGAAGAGTACTTCATCCCATACACGGACAATTATGGCTATGAATATGATGCTGAATCAGGAACCTACATAAAAAATGAAACTCAAGCGACAAGTGAATCTAAAATTCAACAGTCAACACCAATAGTTAGTAATACCCCAGTAGCAAATAATCCAGTTAATCCTACAGAAAATACTAGTCCTGCTGACAATCAGATTACGACATCCCCATCGCCGATAGTGCTCGCGGCCATAATCTTGCTTTTTGGGGTCACCGTAGTTCTCGTAAAGATTGTTAATAAAAGTAAAAAGCCAGACTGATAAGTTGCCGTATAAAAATTATATTATTGGACTATATATTAATATTATTTTTCAAAAAAACAGTTGTTGTATCTAACGCCATATGGCGTTCACAAAGGAGTCTAAAATGAATATTGCCCTACGCCTAACTTTCATTGTTGTAATTATTTGCATGATATATCCGGGATCTGTTTTATCACAACAGGTCGATCCAAGATTATTACATTATGCCGATTCAATTCTGATAAATGGAAAAATAGTCAGCATGGATGATACTGATGTTAATGACAATATAGGCTCATCCTATGAGGCGTTGGCGATACGCGATAAAAAGATATTCAGTCTTGGGTCAAATACTGATATCCGCAGTCTGGCAGGCCCTTCAACAACGATATTTGACTTAAAAGGTAGGACTGTCATACCGGGAATTGTCGATACCCACGCCCACATCTGGGACTATGCCCAGGGTCATTGGGGCCCGAAATTAGACGATATCGAATATAGCATTACAGCTGAAGATGGAGATACCTGGCAAGACATCGTACAAAAAACCCTCAATCTGGTCGCAGAGCTTAAAACTAAATTGAATGAGGATGACTGGATAATTATTAGTTGGCCAAGGCGGGTAGACCGGTTGCAAAGTGATGTTGCAATTCGAAATCACCGTATACTGACCCGGCAAATGCTGGACGAAAGAAACTCAGAACAAAAAATAGTGATACAAGGAAATAGAGGCGTGATGAATACCCGCGCCATGGAGGCATACGGTGTTTATTTTGGTGGTGACTACCCTGAAATGGATCCAGAAACCGGGATTGTGGTATCTGCAACCGTGGATCGTCTTCTGTTTGCAGAAGAGCTGTATGACATGAAAACTCAGATAGCCATGATAGGCCAGGAAATTAAAGAATGGGCCGCTTATGGGACGACTGCCTGGTCCAGTTCCGTTGAATCTTATAAACAACTTGCAGCGGTTCTTGCGCTAGATGCACAAAAACAGTTGGCTACCCGGGTTGCCTATGGCCTGGGGCCCAGTTTCTACCGCACCATGCCGTTACATCCCTATTTGTTATATGATTTTCGAGGCTATGGCACCGATATGCTCTGGTTTAATGCCTGGAGTACCACTTCCAATGACGGTGCATATCCCTTACTTGCCACTTCAATAGAAGCCCGCCCGGAGATAAAAGAACGGGAGATGTTACGTGGCAGAAATGAATATACCCGGGACTATGCAGAGGCGGGGTTGAGGTTTTCAAATACCCACATCGCCGGTGATCGCACCCTCGATGTCACCATGGATATGATAGAACAAGGCTCTGCCCGTGCTGGTCTTAGCATCGAGCAAATCAAAGGTAAACGTCATGCCTCAGACCACTGCCGTCTGAACCCTCGACCTGAACAAATACCCAGATTGAAAAAACTGGGGATCATCATGAGCTGTGCACCAAAATACATTGGTGGTGATGGACCTGCAGTAGCTGAGGACTATGGAGAGGAGTACCTGAATTGGTTGGTGCCTATAAAATCCATGATCGACGGTGGAGTGATGGTTGTTTATGAATCAGATACCCATGTCGTCGCCGGAGTTGGCCATTTTTATTATCTGGGCCAAATGGTTACCCGTGAAACCGATGACGGAGTCCTCGGCCCTGACCAACGGATCAATCGTATCCTGGCATTAAAGACCGCAACCTCCTGGGCGCCCTATTACATGTTCAAGGAAGATGAATTCGGTTCACTGGAAGAAGGAAAATTTGCTGATTTATTGATCCTTAATAAAGATTATTTTGATGAGGATGTAGTGCCAGACGCAATGATTAAAACTATTAGACCACTGATGACCATGGTAGGTGGAAGTATTCAATACATGGATCCCGGCCTGGCATCAGAGTTTGGTATTCAAGCTGAAGGCATACAACCTGAACAACTGATACAACAGATCCATACCTGGGAAACAGGTAATGTAACCCGTGAACTTGATTCAACCAGTAATACAGATCAATAGATTAAAAATTCTTTGCTGGTGTCTGATACTCATTCTTATCAATGGGTCATAGAATAAATTAGATAATTTATCCCGAATCGATATGCCAGTGCAGTCATGGGTTCCGGATAGACGGGATCATCGGCATGTTCCCAGGCATCCCCCATGTCCATATTAAAATTAATGGCCACCATTAATCTATTTTCGTCATCATAAATACCACGCCATGTTGCCGGTCCTGCAAGTTGAGCCGATATTTCGCCACTCATCGTTCTGTACAAATGCCTTCTACCGGGAATTTGAGTATTCTGATCAAGATCATAAAAAACATGGAGTATTTCATTTTCATCAACTAAATCGAGTAACGGTCGATTAGGAAAAACCTTACGTATAATATTATTAAAGACTATCCAGTCCTGGCTGCCATGGAAATCATCAACAAGTAAAAATCCGCCACGCAATAAATATTCCCTAAGTCGGGAAATTTCTTCATTATCCAGGGTCCATGTACCGACTTGCTGGACGAATAGCCAGGGGAAATCAAATATCCTGTCATCCGTAATTCTTAAATGAATACTGTCATTTGCCGAATCAATTCGCGTCAAGCGCCGGACGCCCTGAATAAAATGATATTCAGCGGCGGGATAGTCTATAGCCCACATTGAACGCATGTATCCCCTGCTGCCCCCCGCCCCGGGAGAATAGATTAATCTGGCCATATGAAACTCTGCTTCCGGGGAAATAATATTTGAATCAGAATACTGAGCGCTGGATTGCTCTATGACTACTAAAAAACTAGCAAATATAAATATAAAACGAAAAATATTTTTAAAAAAATACTGATTAATCATTATTGTAAATAAAATACTTACTTTCTGTCATTTAGAGAAACATAGTCACGATTCACTTCACCCGTATATATCTGTCGAGGTCTACCAATCTTGGTTTGTGGGTCATCCATCATTTCCTTCCAGTGCGCTATCCAACCTGGCAATCTGCCTATAGCAAACATAACAGTAAACATGTTTACTGGAATTCCCATTGCCCTGTAAAGAATACCGCTGTAGAAATCAACATTGGGATACAAATTACGTTCAATAAAGTAGGGATCAGACAGGGCGGTTTCCTCCATTTCCTTGGCAATATCCAGCAAAGGATCACTAATTCCCATTTTTGACAATATTACATCGGTCATTTCTTTGAGAATAGTTGCTCTGGGGTCATAACTTTTATAAACCCTGTGACCAAAACCCATCAGTCTGGATTTTGATTTTTTGTCTTTAACTTCTTTAATAAAATCAGAACACGTCGTACCGGAGTTATGAATTTCTTCCAGCATTTCAATTACCGCCTGGTTGGCTCCACCGTGCAACGGCCCCCAAAGAGCAAGTATTCCTGCACTTACCGCAGCATACATATTTGCCTGACTGGAACCCACGAGGCGAACAGTAGAGGTAGAACAATTCTGTTCGTGGTCGGCATGAAGAATTAATAATATATTTAATGCTTGCACCATATCAGGATCTGCTTCAAAAGGTTCTGCTGGCACCGCAAACATCATCTGCAAAAAATTTTCACAATAACTTAAATGATTCTGCGGATACATTACCGGGTGACCAATACTTTTTTTATAGCTAAATGCCGCAATCGTTCTTAATTTTGATAATAATCTGGGTGCTTGACTATCAAATGATTCAAAGACGTTTAATGATTCTGGATAATAGGCTGATAGTGAGCAGACCATGGAAGACAATATGGCCATGGGGTGGGCAGTGGCCGGATATCCATCAAAAAAGTTTTTCATATCTTCATGAATCATGCTGTGATTTGTCAGCAAATAGGAAAAATTTTCCAATTGTTTTTTGTTTGGTAGTTCTCCATACATCAAGAGATAACTCGTTTCAACAAAGGTCGATTTCTCTGCTAGTTGTTCGATTGGGATCCCCCGATAGCGAAGTATTCCCTTCTCTCCATCAAGGAAAGTGATGGCGCTTGTGGTTGCACCTGTATTTACATAACCCGAATCCATGGTGATATATCCCGTTTTTGCACGTAGGCTGGATATATCAATGGCCTTTTCATTCTCACTTCCAACTATTACAGGAAACTCATGCTCGTTCCCTTCCAGTATTATCTTTGCATTCTCAGACATAACTAACCCTCACGCTTATTAGCAATTAAATTTTTTATGGATAAATATTTATCCACCTGACAAAAACTAAAAAAATGTTCTTACTAACGCGATCATTTATGTAATTAAAAATTTATTCGGCACTTGAAAATAGTGATTCTACAGAATACCGAACCGAAACTTTGAAACAATTCTCGATAGCTAATAAGATTCACCAACACATATGATATATGTGCCTTTATATTGTCCATAGAATAGCATTCCGATTCTATTTAGGTAAATATTAGAATATTAATCAATCATCGTCCTATATTGGCATCCAGCACATCACAAAAGGTTATAAATATAGACCTTGTGATTCATTTCCTAACTACGTTTTCAGTTTTTATTAAGATTATATTTTAACAGCAAAAAAGTTTTACGCTCAAATTGGTATATTTAACAGGTTCATTTTTTGCTTCATCTTCCTGTTTATATTGAAATAAGTTTTAAAATTTGAAATCTTTATGATGGATAACTAAGATGAGTACCAGAACCTGATCCTCAAACTCACCTGGACTGACTGATGTTAACGATACAAAACTTACTGTTCACAATATGGATATTTACTCTTTCAACAATATCACCCGCCGTAACCTTAGAACCTGCCATAGGACATACACATTTCAATGGTGCATGGTTAATTAATGAGGAACTGAGTGACGATACTGACGCGCAGGTAGAAAAATCAATTAAATTAGCTGGTGGTCGATTACCCAGAACAGATAAAAAAGGTAAAGGAAGGTATAAAGGTGGGCCGAAGGAACATGCCATTTATGACCATATTTCATATGATAATAAATTAAATTTTAACTATGCAGATCCCGAATTTAATCTTCAATATGAAGAGGGGTTTATAAGAACATTTTATTCAGATAATCGTAAACGGGTCATTAGTGCTAGTGGGACAATAGCCGGGGATAATCAAGACTTTTCATTTGCCTCTTGGGATGAAACCAAATTATTGGTGGAATCACGGGCACGTGATGGAGGAAGAATACTTGAAACCTTTGCACTGGATACACTAACCAAACAACTCATAGTTACCCTCGAAATCAAACCCTCTTCGTTTGCAGAGCCGATTAACATTATCAGAATATATGACAGGGTTCAGACATTAGAATAATTTCTCTATTCAGATACACATTTGCATTGCTAAAACTGATATATGTTTGACTTAATTTTATCCCTAAATATTTTTCTATAGTGACTCTATTCAATTATGATTACTGAATTAGCAAAAGAATTAATAAAAATCCCGTCATTAACCCCGGAAGATGGTGGATGTATTAAGCTAATTAGTAATCGATTGGAACCTGCAGGTTTTATTTCCACTCATCTTAAATATGAAGATGTGGACAACATATGGCTAACCCATGGTAATGCGGATCCTGTGCTTTGCTTTTTAGGCCATACTGATGTTGTTCCTCCTGGTCCAGCAGAAGAATGGATATCTGACCCATTTAATCCTGAAATCAGGGATGGAATGTTATATGGACGTGGAGCTGCCGACATGAAAGGTAGTCTGGCAGCAATGGTAGTAGCTTTTGAAAGATATATTAAACAAAGTCCAGACCATAATGGCACGTTGGCAATGCTACTAACCTCCGATGAAGAAGGCGTTGCAGTTAATGGCACGACCCGGGTAGTTGATTATCTGAATAAAACTGGCACACAGATAAAATGGTGTGTCGTAGGTGAACCTACCAGTCAAGATTCTGTCGGTGACATAATCAAGATTGGCAGACGTGGATCACTTACCGGTCATTTAATTGTTTCAGGTATACAAGGACATATCGCCTATCCTGATAGAGCGATAAATCCTATCCATCAAATTATGCCCGCGTTGGCCGAATTATGTAAAATCATCTGGGACAAGGGAAACAAACAATATGACCCAACCAGTTTCCAGGTATCTAACTTTATAGCGGGCACAGGTGCTGATAACGTTATACCCGGCAATGTTAAAGTTCAATTTAACATTCGCTATTCAACTGAAGTCACTGAAGACAAACTAATAAATATAATACGAACCACACTGGAGAATCATGGATTACAATTTGAGATTGAGTGGTTGCCATCAAGTAAACCATTCTTAACAAGCACAGGAGACCTGTTATCCACTAGCAAAGAAGTAATTCAAAAAATATCGGGGAAGGTACCGCAACTATCAACAACGGGTGGAACATCGGATGGTCGTTTTATAGCCCCAACGGGTGCAGAAGTCATCGAACTTGGACCGGTGAACGATACAATCCACAAGGTTAATGAATGCGTCAGCGTTGATGATTTGAACACCCTGTCTAACATGTATTACGGAATTATTGAGACCTTACTTAACAAAAAATAATGCCTTAAAGTTCGTGCGAATTCTTACATGAACAACCTGTTACGCCTCTGCCTCACCCCTCATCATGTTAATCTTGTAAATCCTGTCTATTATAAAATTTTTATTTATCCTGTTTATCCTGTCCATTACCAATCTTACTTTTTACTTAATAGTCATTCACTCTTCTGATTTCAACAAAAAACTACGGAAAGATTTCAATCTAATATCTCGTCGATTAGACTCTTTCCCCTTAATCCAGAGTATTAACTCCAACAAGATATCTGCAGTCACTCCCCAGACATACCCGTCCTCCCATCTAAAAGCCTGGGATTTTCGATTTACGCCATCAATCGTGAATTCATGTATGCATGAACATTCAGGTAACATTAATGTTTCAAGATCAGCTACAAGAATATCAGCAACTTCATTGTAATCAGGTTTAAATTCCGGTTTCTCCTGCATCCAGCCCACATAAGGAATAATATGAAAGCCATATCGGCTCCAAGCATCATCCATTCTACCCATAATATTCACCCGTTCTGGATGGATACCTAACTCTTCTCGGGTTTCACGTAATGCTGTAAATTCTGTGTTATGGTCATCATGCAACATACTTCCACCGGGAAATGACATTTGACCTTTATGTGAAGGTAAAGACTCTGTACGCTGTGTAAAAGCAATCTTTACCGTCCCATCGGTTTCCGGCCACAGCGGTATTAAAACTGCTGCGGAGCGATATTTTTCAGGTATTTCTTCAGTAGGGAATTCCTGACAAACCCGCCTATTTAAATGTACAAGACGTGAATATAAGTAATCCTTGAATATCATAGCTATATACTAAGGCATTATTCACTAAATTTTCATCAAGAAAATGAATAAGATAGACAAATTTTTTAATTGAATTAAATGTGCTTTTGAATTTTTCTAATTTTGTATATTCTTACTAACTATATAATGAGGTTAAGTTGCACCAATGGCAGGAAATTCAGATAACGAACATGATATTGACGAGGGCGTTGCGCTACAAGAGGCTATACCGCGTCTTAAACGTCCACCATTATTTAAGGTTATCCTTAATAATGACGATTACACTCCTATGGAATTTGTAGTGCATGTTCTAGAAAATTTTTTCAGGTTAGAACGAGATGCCTCAACCAGAATTATGCTGGAAGTCCATACCAAGGGTCGCGGTGTTTGTGGAATATTTACGCATGAAATTGCAGAAACTAAAGTAGAACATGTAAATGATTATTCACGTGAAAACAATCATCCACTTTTGTGTACAATGGAAAAGGCCTGATTATGCTAGATAAAGAACTAGAACAAACATTAAATGATGCCTTTAGACAGGCACGTGAACAGCGTCATGAATTTATGACAGTTGAACACCTGCTACTTTCTCTACTAGAGAATAAATCTGCTATCGGCGTCCTTAAGGCATGCGGAGTCAATTTAAATGCTTTGCATAATGAGCTTTCTATTTTCATTGATGAAAACTCCCCAATTCTCTCTGATGATGATGAAAGAGAGACGCAACCAACCTTAGGATTTCAGCGAGTATTGCAACGTGCTGTATTTCATGTTCAATCATCAGGTAGAAAAGAAGTCACGGGCGCCAATGTTTTAGTAGCAATATTTGGTGAACGAGAGTCCCATGCTGCCTATTTTTTGAGTCGACAAAATATCGCCCGGCTGGATGTTGTTAATTATATTTCTCATGGCATTACAAAAACATCTGAAGAGGATCAAGACATGGGCGATAACATCTCCATGGATGAAGATGGCCAGCAGGAAGAGAATGGTAGTAGTCCACTTGATGCCTATGCAGTAAACCTGAACGAACAGGCAAAACTGGGTAAAATTGATCCTCTTATTGGCAGAGATCTGGAGGTTGAGCGAACAATCCAAATTCTATGTCGGCGTCGCAAAAACAATCCACTATATGTCGGTGAAGCCGGCGTAGGTAAAACAGCGATAGCGGAAGGTCTGGCAAAAAAAATAGTTGATAATGAAGTCCCTGAAGTCTTGTCCAATGCCACCATTTACGCGCTTGATCTTGGTGCATTACTGGCAGGGACAAAATACCGTGGCGATTTTGAAAAAAGATTAAAAGGTGTCATTAATCAACTGAAGCAACAGGAAGGTTCTATACTTTTTATCGATGAAATACATATGATAATTGGAGCCGGTGCTGCTTCGGGTGGTGTCATGGATGCATCAAATATAATTAAGCCTGTCCTCGCATCGGGTGATATTAAATGCATAGGTTCAACGACCTATCAGGAATATAGAGGGATATTCGAAAAAGACAGAGCCCTTGCCAGAAGATTTCAGAAGATTGATGTTTCCGAACCCAGCATCGACGAAACTGTAAAAATTCTTCAAGGCCTTAAGTCGCGCTTTGAAGAGCATCATGCAATTAAATATACAAATCAGGCATTACGCTCTGCAGCGGTGCTTACTGATCGTTATATTACTGACCGACTATTACCTGATAAGGCTATTGATATAATCGATGAAGCAGGTGCTTCACAACAGTTATTAGCCCCTTCAAGACGCAAAAAATCTATTGGTGTAACTGATATTGAAAACATTGTCGCTATGATCGCCCGAATACCCTCTAAAACGGTCAATAGTTCCGATAAAGACGTAATGAAAAACCTGGAGAGAAATCTCAAAATGGTTGTATTTGGCCAGGATCAGGCTATTGAAACCCTCTCCTCTGCCATAAAAATGTCACGAACTGGACTAGGAAACCCACAAACCCCCATCGGCGCATTTTTATTTGCAGGTCCCACAGGGGTAGGTAAAACTGAGGTAACCCGGCAACTTGCACAAATAATGCGGATTGAATTAATCCGCTTTGATATGTCCGAGTACATGGAGAGACATACTGTTTCACGTCTGATAGGAGCGCCACCGGGTTATGTAGGATTTGACCAGGGAGGTTTGCTGACCGATTCAATTAATAAACATCCCCATGCAGTATTGTTATTTGATGAAGTAGAAAAAGCACATCCAGATGTTTTTAATTTGTTATTACAAGTAATGGATCATGGGACATTAACTGACGCGAATGGTCGAAAAACTGATTTTCGTAATGTCATCATTGTTATGACGACAAATGCAGGAGCTGAACGACTCAGTCGAGCTTCCATGGGGTTTACACATCAAGACCACAAATCAGATGCTATGGAGGTTATAAAACGAGTATTCAGCCCTGAATTTCGTAACCGGCTTGATGCTATAATTGAATTTAACGCTTTGGATCTTATAACTATCCAGAATGTAGTCGACAAATTCCTGGTAGAACTACAAGCACAACTTGATGAAAAGAAAGTTATTATGGACATTGATGAATCAGCTCGAATCTGGTTGGGCACAAATGGTTATGACAAGGTTATGGGAGCTCGACCAATGGCCAGAATTATTCAGGAAAAAATTAAAAAGCCTTTGGCTGAAGAATTACTATTCGGCAAACTTGTGCATGGCGGTCATATTATAATTTCTGAAAAAGATGATGACATTCATATTGAGATTATGAGTAAAGAAGTTGAGAAAATGACCTCATAAGATTAGTTTTAATTTAAAGTTAAACTTCTTTAATCAGTATTTTTGAGTTTCGCTTAAAATTATATAGATTAATTTTCTCCACCGGCAAATCATCAAGTTTGGCTTCCTGAAACCCCAACTCCAAAAACCAGTGTGTGGCTTGGGTAGTTAACACAAATATTTTGACGACATCTGCCTGTCTGGCATTTTTCTCCAGTATTGAGTATAACTCCTCACCTCGGCTTGAATTATGATAATCAGGGTGAATTACGATACAGGCCACTTCAGCAGCTTTTTCATCTGGAAATATATAGAGTGATGCGCAACCTATAATTACGTCGTCACGTAGCATTACAGTAAAATTACCGATTTCCAGTTCCAGCTTTTCTCGTGAACGTTCAACCAGGATACCTTGCTTCTCCATAGGAGCAATCAACTCCAATATTCCTGATATATCGTCTACCAACGCCTGCCTTAGATCATCATAAGACGTTCCGCTTATCATAGTGCCTACACCATCACGCGAGAATAATTCTTGTACCAGAGCGCCATCTATTGAACGATCGATAACATGAACTCGGGATACTCCACCAGCGCAAGCGTCTACTGCATGGAGGAGATAATTTACAATTGAATCTTGTGTACCTTGAACATTTTTTAAGTATGCCTCGATCTCTAAAACTGTTAATTGTTGAACTAATTTTCCATTCTCATCTGTTAATCCTGGAATATCGGTCAGGTAAATAAGCTTGTCAGCATTTAATTCAGTCGCTAACTTTAGCGCCAATGCTTTAGATTCAAGATTGAAGGTTTCTCCAGTAACGGAGTACCCAAGTGGCGGTATCAAGACGATTTCATTCGCCTCCAACTTATTATTAATGGCTTCAACTTCGACGCTTCTGACAG
>JBNMOP010000008.1:0-48800 GCA_051275005.1 Gammaproteobacteria bacterium
ACCTGGAGCTAACTGTGTAATTAAAGGAGTATGCCCTGGTGCAATACCAATCTCACCCATGCTAGCTGGAGCAAATACCATTTCCACATCACCGGAATATATTTCCCGCTCTGCACTGACAATATCAATATGTATAGTTGGCATTATTTTATTAGCCTACATCTTCTTAGCATTTTCTACAGCTTCTTCGATTGTGCCGACCATATAAAATGCCTGTTCCGGCAAATGGTCATATTCGCCATTTACAATTGCATTAAAACCCTTAATACTGTCTTTCAAAGAGACATACTTTCCCGGTGTTCCGGTAAATACTTCTGCAACACTAAAAGGCTGTGATAAAAATCGTTGAATTTTCCTTGCGCGAGCCACTGAAAGTTTATCTTCCTCAGAAAGCTCATCCATACCAAGAATTGCAATAATATCGCGAAGTTCCTTATAACGTTGCAATATATTCTGAACTGAACGAGCCGTGTCATAATGCTCTTGTCCCACTACAAGTGGATCGAGCTGTCTACTGGTAGAATCCAGAGGATCAACCGCTGGGTATATACCCAACTCGGCGATCTGACGCGAAAGAACTACCGTTGCATCCAAATGCGAAAATGTTGTAGCAGGTGATGGATCAGTTAAATCATCAGCTGGCACATAGACCGCCTGGATAGATGTAATGGATCCTGTCTTAGTGGAAGTAATTCTTTCCTGTAGTTTACCCATTTCTTCAGCCAAAGTAGGTTGGTAACCCACCGCGGATGGCATACGACCCAGTAATGCTGAAACCTCGGTTCCAGCTAAGGTAAAACGATAAATATTATCTACAAAGAAAAGTACATCTCTACCTTCATCACGAAATTTTTCTGCCAAGGTTAATCCGGTTAATGCAACTCGAAGACGATTTCCGGGTGGTTCGTTCATCTGTCCATAAACCATGGAGACCTTGGATTTTTCAAAATCCTTAATATTTACAACACCAGACTCCTGCATTTCATGATAGAAGTCATTCCCTTCACGGGTACGTTCACCCACACCAGCAAACACCGACAATCCTGAATGTTTGGTAGCAATATTATTAATAAGCTCCATCATATTTACTGTCTTACCCACGCCAGCACCACCAAATAATCCAACTTTTCCACCTTTCGCAAAGGGACAAACCAGATCAATAACTTTTATTCCGGTTTCCAGTAATTCTGTGGTTGGGCTTAAATCAGTAAACGCCGGCGCATCTCGGTGAATGGCCATTTTTTCATCTGTTTCTATGGGACCTACTTCGTCAATAGGCTGGCCAAGTACATTCATAATACGACCGAGTGTTTTTATACCTACCGGAACAGTAATCGGGGCACCAGTATTATTTACCGTCAACCCTCGTTTCAGGCCATCGGTCGAACCTAACGCGATGGTACGTACAATACCGTCTCCTAGTTGTTGTTGAACCTCAAGAGTTGTATCAATATTCTCTCCCTCTACCAGTAACGCGTCATATACTTTTGGTATGGAATCACTGGCAAATTCCACGTCAACAACCGCACCAATAATCTGTACAACATTTCCAGAACTCATTTTTTTAGTTCCCCGTTATTTCTAAATATTTTCTAACAAAAAATATATTGTTTAAATTAAACAGCAGCTGCGCCACTGACTATTTCCGATAATTCCTGAGTAATTGCAGCCTGCCGGGCCTTGTTATAAATTAATTGAAGTTCGTCAATTAATTCGCCCGCATTGTCCGATGCACTCTTCATTGCTACCATCCTTGCAGCCTGTTCACAGGCAATATTTTCAGCTACATCCTGATAAACCAGTGATTCAATATAACGATTTAGTAGCGGGTCCAACACATCCTTGGCATCGGGTTCATATATGTAGTCCCAATGATATTTTAACTCTTCATCTTCACTAGCTGGCACTGGAACCAATCTTTCCAATCTTGGTGTCTGAGTCATAGAATTTACAAATTCATTAGACGAAATATAGATCTCGTCAATGCTGCCCTCAATATATTTGTCTAGCATTACCTTTACAGCCCCAATCAATATCTCCAACGTAGGTTTGTCACCTATATGCGTTGTTTGTGCAACAATATTTGCCTTAATTCGTGAAAAAAACCCAACTGCCTTGTTGCCAATTATGCTCATATCTATTTCAAGTCCCTGCTCCGACCATTTCTGCATACGTTTTAACAGATCTCTAAACAGATTTGAATTTAGTCCGCCACATAATCCACGGTCGGATGAAACAACAATAACTCCAATCCGTTTCACATCTTCACGATTGATCAGATACGGATGTTTGTATTCTGGATTTGCCTGTCCCAGATGGGCAATAACCTGACGCATTTTATGGGCGTACGGTCTTGCTGCTTGCATACGTTCCTGCGCCTTACGCATCTTACTTGCAGCGACCATTTCCATGGCCTTGGTGATCTTTTGAGTATTTTTAACACTCGTGATCTTGGTTCGTATTTCTTTACCTACAGCCATTATTCGAGACTCGTTTCTCGTTGCTCGTTGCTCGTGTTGCGAGTAACAAGCAATGAAGTACCATTAATAGAAAAGGCCATTGTTAGCATAATCGTTACCACGAATGGTCCTTTTTAAACTCTTCAATTGCGGATTGAAGAGAGGCTGCAATATCATCATCAAAATCACCGGTTTCATTAATCCTGGCAATAAGCTCTTTTTTACTACTATTCATAAAACTATGTAATGCAGATTCAAAGCTACCTATCTTAGTTAGATCGATATCGTCGACAAATCCGTTTTCCACAGCAAATAAACTGACTGCCATATCCGCGACACTAAATGGCGAGTACTGATGTTGTTTCATTAATTCCATTACACGCTGACCACGTTCCAACTGTTTGCGGGTGGCTTCATCTAGGTCGGAAGCAAATTGGGAAAATGCCGCCAATTCACGATATTGGGCTAAAGCCAGACGTATACCACCACCGAGTTTTTTAATAATTTTGGTCTGCGCTGCACCACCTACTCGTGACACTGATAACCCTGCATTGATAGCAGGTCTGAATCCAGCGTTAAATAAGTCTGTTTCAAGATAAATTTGTCCATCAGTGATAGAAATAACATTAGTTGGAACGAATGCGGACACGTCACCCGCCTGTGTCTCAATGATTGGTAACGCGGTCAATGAACCTGTTTTGCCTTTCACTTCACCACCAGTCACACGCTCAACATAATTAGCATTTACTCGTGCAGCCCGTTCAAGGAGGCGCGAATGCAAGTAAAATACATCTCCTGGATACGCTTCACGCCCAGGTGGACGTTTTAATAAAAGAGATACCTGTCGATATGCCCATGCCTGTTTTGTCAGATCATCATATATTATGAGGGCATCTTCACCACGATCTCTGAAATATTCGCCCATAGCACAACCGGCATATGGCGCAATGTACTGCATTGCGGCTGAATCGGATGCTGTCGCAGCAACAACAATCGTATGGTCCATTGCACCATGTTCTTCTAATTTTCTTATCACCACATTAATGGATGATGCCTTCTGGCCGATAGCGACATAGATACACTTAATACCAGTACCTTTCTGATTAATTATTGTATCGATAGCAACAGCTGTTTTTCCTGTCTGCCTGTCTCCAATTATCAATTCACGCTGACCACGCCCAACAGGAACCATCGCATCTATAGATTTCAATCCAGACTGAACAGGTTGTGATACGGATTGTCGATCAATAACACCTGGGGCAATCTTCTCGATCGGAGAGGATAACGAAGTTTTGATTTCGCCTTTTCCATCAATCGGTGTACCTAATGAATCGACCACTCGACCTAGCAATGCCTCACCCACTGGTACCTCTAAGATACGTTTAGTGCATTTAACCGTATCACCCTCAGAAAGATGCAGGTAGTTACCTAGAATTACAGCACCCACTGAGTCCCTTTCAAGGTTCATCGCGAGTCCGAATGTGTTACCTGGAAACTCAAGCATTTCACCTTGCATCGCATCACTAAGACCATGAACACGGGCAATACCGTCGGCTAAACTGACGATTGTACCTTCTGTTCTAGCCTCAGTATCAAGGTCAAAATCTTTGATTTTCTTTTTTATTAATTCACTTATTTCAGTTGCGCTGATTGACATCGCTGTTCCTCTCTTGCGAACAAATTAATTTAGTTAAAATACTATCCAATTAAGCTATTACGTAATTCTGTTAACCGGCCCCGTAAAGATGCATCAATTACTGAATCGCCTGCCGTGATTATCATGCCACCTATCAGGGACTTATCCACTGCTGATAAAATACTTACTTTTTTACCTAAACGTTTTCCCATTGACTCAGAAATTATCTTTTCCTGGTCCGAATCCAGTTCAAATGCCGAAACGACATTGATCTCTATTCTTCCTTCTGCCTCGGCCCGCCTCTTTTCAAATAAATCGAAAATTTGAGTTACATAACCAAGACGATTTGCGCTAATGAGAACCTTTATAAAATTGGCTCCCGTCTGCGATAACCTTGTTCCTACTATTTCACTTACTAATTGCAATAATTGTTGATGACTGATTTTAGGACTATTCAGGATCATCTTCATTTGCTGATCCCGGACGATTTGAGACAACACATTTAGTAATGTGGACCATTGCTCGAAATCACCTTCTTCCGTAGCCTGATCAAATACGGCATTTGCATAAGGTCGGGCAATAGTGGTTTTATCTTGCATACTTTAGCATCCAGTCCTTACAAGCCAGAACTTACCTTGGCAAGAATTTCATTGTGCGCATTTTTATCGACTTCTCGCATTAATATTTGTTCTGCGCCCACTAATGCCAATGCCGCGACATCTCCTTTTAATTGCTCCTTCGCAACAGTACGTTCACGATCAATCTCTGCTTGCGCAGCAAGTAATAGTCGATCACCTTCAGATTTTGCGTTGATCTTGGATTCCTCAACGATTTCATCTCCACGGTGTTGCGCCTGGGCAATGATTTCGGCCGCTTTTTGCTTACCTTCATCTAACATTTCTGCTTGACGTTTTTCAGCCTCTACCAAAGATTGTTGTCCTTTTTCTGCCGCTGCTAATCCGTCAGCAATTTTTGTCTCCCGATCCTGCATCATCTGCAAAATGTACGGCCAAACAAATTTCATTGTAAATACGACAAAGACTAAAAATGCGATAAGTTGCCCGATCAGGGTTGCATTAAAATTCACAGACTCATCCTCATGTCAGGTACTAATATGTAGATCATACCTAATGATTATTGCAGGTAGGCTAGAAATGGATTGGCCAGGGTAAACCACATACCGATACCAATACCAATCATGGTTACAGCATCTATCAGCCCTGCAACCAGGAACATCTTACCCTGTAGCATTGGTGCGAGTTCAGGTTGACGTGCGGAACCTTCCAGGAATTTTCCGCCCAGTGTGCCGAATCCGATTGCAGTACCAAACGCACCCATACCCAGCACTATTAATACGCCCAGCGATGTAAAAGCCAGAATTTGTTCCATTATATCCTCCAGTCTTCTGTGTAAATGTAAAAAGTTAAATATCGGTAAATCTTTTTTTAATGATGCTCGTGCGCCATGCTTAAATAAACAATTGTTAGCATCATAAATACAAATGCTTGTAATAATACAATTAATATATGAAATACTGCCCAAACAAAATGCAGTGGCAATTGGTACCATCCTAACATTGCTATCAACAGGAATATCAGTTCACCCGCATATAGATTCCCAAATAGCCGCAAAGCCAATGATATGGGTTTGGCTACCAGTGAAACGCCTTCCAGTAAAAAATTAAACGGCACAAAGAGAGCTTGAACAAAAATATTTTTTGAATTAAAGGGATGCAAAGTCAATTCCCCTATAAAACCGCCTATGCCTTTCATCTTAATACTATAATAGATTATAAGGATAAACACGCCGATCGACATGCCAAAGGTAATATTCGGATCTGTAGTTGGTACTACCTTGAAATATAAATGTGGATCACCTGTAATGGTCTGGGCTAATAGAGGTAGTACGTCTACAGGAACCAAATCCATAGTATTCATCAATACTATCCATACAAAAATTGTTAATGCCAGAGGGGCGATGACGTCACTTTTTCCATGGAAAATCTCTTTAACATTCTGATCAACAAACTCCACTACCATCTCAATAAAATTATGGAACCCAGTGGGTGCACCTACAGATGCTTTTTTGGCAACTCGGTGAAATAGAAAACTATAAACCAATCCAAGAAAAATTGACCACCCGAGGGTATCGACATTATAAGACCAAAAACCCATGTCCTTTGCCTCTTGCGGGCTGTGGGCAATTGTCCAACCTTCATGCTCCATGACATGACCACCTTCACGCTCATAACCAGCAGGCAACTTGCCAAGAACCATGTTCTGCAAGTGGTGCTGCATATATTCGTTAGAGGTTAAACCTCCTTCTTCAGTTGCCATTTTTACTTTCTGGTTTCACTGACTTCTCGATCTGGTTACTCATCAAAATTGAATTGCCGCCTAAATTCATGATCAACATTAATATATACGTTAATATCAATATTGGCACATTTAGTTGTTTTACCAACAAAAAACTAAATGTAAAAATCAGAATTGTTGCAATAATCTTTATCGCTTCTCCAATGTAAAATCCCCTCATAGCAAGTTGAGGAGAATCTGCAGCGGAGTATCTGAAAACATATTTTGTAAAATAAGCATTGGGAATGATATATGCCAGCCCACCCACTATCACTGAACTGGCAAACACAACACTCACACTCAAGGCTAAAATTAATGCAATTATGGTAGTGATGATTGCCTCAATGACCAGCATTTTGTATGCGACGGACCGATTTATATCGTTATTGTCCTGCAACGTCGCTACCCGTGGTTATTATTATAGACATCACTTTTCCCACAGTACTGGTGACTCCAACAGCTTGTTTACCCATGTCCTGACTATCCAGGATCAAGGCTCGTAAGTATAAATAGCTACGCCTCATGAATCAATCGCTGCGATGCATAAATTACTGAATTTGTGACAATTATGGTTTCTTTATTTGATTCTAGACAGGATTCCGTCAAGTTCATCAACCGAGTTGTAATGTATCTCTAAAGTCCCATTGCCGTTTTTTTTATGCTTGATAAGCACCGCTGCCGCTAACCGTGAGGACAAATCCTCCTGTAATGTTCGAATATTCGGGTCAATAGTTGTAACGTCTTTTTTCTTCGCTGTTGTTTTATTTTGCAACTTACGCACTAAAGCTTCGGTTTCCCGAACTGATAATCCGTTTTTTACAACTTCTTTAGCGACTTGCAACTGATCTTCTTCTGCGAGCGCTAATAGCGCCCTGGCGTGACCCATTTCAATATCACCTTTTTCCAGAAATTGTTTAACACTGGGTATTAAGTCTAATAGCCTGAGTAGATTTGAGATGGTTGAACGAGATTTCCCCAATGCCTCTGCGATCACATCATGGGTCATATCAAATTCTTTTAATAACCTAGATATTCCCATTGCTTCTTCAAGCGGATTTAAATCCTGCCGCTGAATATTTTCGATTAAGGCAACCGACATTGCCTCAGCATCACTAACTTTGCGTATAACCACGGGAATTTCATGTAGTCCAGCCAGTTGTGCAGCCCGCCAACGTCGCTCACCAGCTATTATCTCGTGTTTTCCATTGGAAATCTGTCTAACAACGATGGGTTGTATTATCCCATTTGCCTTGATAGAACTGGCGAGTTCCTCTAACTGCTCATTATTGAAATCACTTCGTGGCTGGTAAGGACCACGTTGTATCATATCCACAGGGAGTGTCCGTAGTTCATGATTACTGTTTTCTACAGGCTTTCCCGTGTCAGCAGGTAGACCGAGTAATGCATCTAACCCTTTACCCAGACCGCGTTTTTTAGTTGCCATGAGGGAGACCTCTTCGAGATATTCTTTCTTCGTAACACCAAAATTTCCTAAAAAATCCATTTAGTGATGAGTAAGGGGTGTGAAAAAATTTCATGCTGCTTTACCTTCTCTGTTCAGCATTTCACCTGCTAGTGCGAGGTAAGCTAATGCGCCGCGCGATGCCCGATCATAGGTAATGATTGGCATACCATGGCTTGGGGCCTCAGCAAGACGAACATTTCTGGGAATAATCGTGCGATATACCTTATCTCCAAAGTGCTCAAGTAATTGAGCAGAAACCTGGTTTGCGAGATTATTACGGGGGTCAAACATTGTTCGCAACAAACCTTCAACTTTTAGATCGGGATTGAGATATTTACGTATTTTCTCAATAGTCGACAAAAGCGCGGTTAATCCTTCCAAGGCGTAATATTCACATTGCATAGGAATAATTACTGCATCGGCAGCAACCATGGCATTAACGGTCAACATATTGAGAGAGGGAGGGCAATCGATAAAGATAAAATCATAATTTTCTTCGACCGTATCCAGTGCTTTCTTTAGACGAACCTCTCGTGCAATTTCGTCCAACAAGGCTACCTCAGCGCCAGTGAGATCTGCATTACTGGGTAATAGATCATATTGACAATGCTCAGAATGGATAATGACCTCACTAATGTCTTTATCTCCCATCAACACATCATAAGCACTGGTCTCAAGTTCAGTTTTACTAATACCACTACCCATCGTGGCATTTCCTTGAGGATCTAAATCAACTAATAACACACGTCGCTTTGTTGCAGCAAGGGATGCGCCGAGGTTAACACTGGTCGTCGTTTTACCGACACCACCTTTTTGATTTGCTACTGCAATTATTCTTGGCATTTCAACAAAAGCTACGTGGTCAAATGGGGAGCATATTATTGCATAGATACACAGCACGGTGTCAGCATGATCTAACTATTTAATAATAATATATCTGTCAGCATCGATACCTGGGACCATCAACTTATGTATTTTACAATTGCCCATTCCGGAATCAGATAGCTCTTTTTCTGCAGTTTTACCTTTCATTGCCAGTGTATGGGTATCCTCATCAGCCAGGTGCTTAGTGATCCGGTAAAAATTCGACAAACTGGACAAAGCACGAGTAATAATCGTACTAAAGAGTTGTTGCGGATGATAATCCTCAACACGAGAATGAATTATCTCGACATTAGTGGGCTTTATGATTTGAATTATATGATGTAGAAACCGGACCTTTTTGATTTTACTGTCTAGCAATACCCAATGCAGGTCTGACCTGGCAATGGCCAGCACCATACCTGGGAATCCTGCACCGGTTCCCACATCCAGGCATCTACTACCGTTTAGATAAGGTAATACGGAGAGACTATCCAGAATATGGTGGGTTATCATTTTTTCTATATCAGCAATTGCCGTCAAATTATAGGCCTTATTCCATCGCACCAACTCATTAAGATAAACCAGGTAGAGTTCTAACGGATGTTTATCAGGATCTTCACCCAAGGCAACGATTCCTTGTTTGAGATTTTCCAGGAGAGCCTGAGAAGACAAGGTTTCAGGCAGACTGTTTAAAAGTATAGGAATTTTTTTTGAGATGGATCCGCAAAACCGAAATGGCAGCGGGTGTCATGCCGGGCATTCTTGCCGCTTGACCCAGGCTATATGGACGCTGTGCATTCAATTTTTGGGTGATTTCGTTAGACAATCCTCGGACATTCTTATAATCGATATCCTGCGGTAAGCGCGTATCTTCATCTCGAAGATTTCGATCTATTTCTTCTTGCTGTCGCACAATATATCCATAATATTTAGCTTGAATTTCTACTTGTTCAGTCACCTCCGAAGGTAACCCCAGGTCATCAACACAGGGTAATTCCATTAATTTCTGGTAGTTCACCTCTGGCCGTTTTAACAACTGCAATAAACTCGCGTCCTTAGTAAGAGATTCACCCAAAGCGGAAAATGTATTGACCATGTCTGGATTGGCAGGGGATACCCAAATTTTATCCAGGCGTTGTTGCTCACTATCGATGGCCTGCTGTTTTTTGATAAATTTCTGCCAGCGATCATCGTTCACTAACCCCAACTCCCGGCCTTTTTCAGTTAGGCGCAGATCAGCATTATCTTCCCTTAACATCAATCGATATTCCGCTCGGCTGGTAAACATCCGGTAAGGTTCACTCGTACCCCGGGTGATCAAATCATCAATCAAAACACCGATATAGGCTTGATCACGACGCGGGCACCAGGGTTCTTTTTCTTTAACTTTGAGGGCGGCATTCATACCAGCGATAAGACCCTGAGCAGCGGCCTCTTCATATCCTGTCGTACCATTAATTTGTCCGGCAAAGAATAATCCTTGGATAAATCTGGTCTCCAACCAGGGTTGTAGATCGCGTGGATCAAAATAATCATACTCAATCGCATAGCCAGGTCTGGTGATATGCGCGTTTTCAAATCCTTTAATGGTTCTTACTAATTCAAGCTGAACATCAAATGGCAAGCTGGTGGAGATTCCATTTGGATATATCTCGGTGGTATTCAAGCCTTCTGGTTCGATAAAAATTTGGTGGGAATCCTTATCACTGAAACGAACCACCTTATCTTCAATGGAAGGACAATATCTGGGCCCGGTACTTTCAATCTGTCCGTTATACATAGGAGAGCGATCCAGCGACGCACGAATGTAGTCATGGGTTTGTTCATTTGTATAGGTAATATGACAAGACACCTGCTCTGGATGTTCTGCTGCTGAACCAATATATGAAAATATTGGTACGGGTATATCACCGGGTTGTTCTTGCAATTTTGAATAGTCGATAGTCTTGCCATCTATCCTGGGTGGTGTCCCCGTCTTTAATCGCCCAACTCTAAAGGGTAGCTCGCGTAAACGGGCAGCCAATGAATTGGATGGCGGATCACCAGCACGACCGCCCTGATAGTTACTCTCTCCTACATGAATTTTACCGCCAAGAAAGGTACCGACTGTTAAAACGATACTGGGGGCAAGAAAACGCAACCCTATCTGGGTAATTACACCTTTAACTGCATCACCTTCAACGATAAGATCCTCTACAGCCTGCTGGAATAAGTGCAAGTTTGGCTGTACCTCGAGAAAAGGCCGCACCACCCCCTTATATAATGAGCGATCAATCTGTGCGCGCGTAGCACGGACTGCAGGACCCTTTTTTGAGTTCAGGGTTCGAAATTGGATGCCACTTTTATCCGCAGCAGCAGCCATTAGCCCTCCCAGGGCATCAATTTCCTTTACCAAATGCCCTTTACCTATGCCTCCAATGGCGGGATTGCATGACATTTGGCCCAAAGTTTCGATACTCTGCGTCAGCAGTAATGTCTTTGCCCCCATACGAGCTGAGGCGAGAGCGGCCTCAGTCCCGGCATGGCCACCACCTACAATAATGACGTCAAATCTTTCTGGGTAATCTCTCATATGAGCACATTGTACTGATGTTTTTTATATTTGTTTATATTAATCCTGGTTTATTATTTCAAAATTTAAATCCAATTCCAGAGGATTCATTTGATACAACATCATGAGAGGTTCATCTGAAAATGTGGGAAATACCCAGGCATTCTTAATTTCATTGCTTAGTCGCTGCGTTACCAGGTTATCAAGTTTGTCATTAATAAAAGTATTGATAAATATAATTTGTTTATTTGATAAGCTAATATTTTCTGAAGAGTTCAATGAAAAAGTTTCAATCACATTTATTTGTTTATTATTCATTGACAAGTACAATAACGGTTGAGAATTCCACCAATCTGAACTGATCAAATAAACAGTCTCATCTCCTATTACTCCTTTTACTTTATCAAACACCATTTTTTTAGGTTCCACATAGTTGGTTTTGAATGTTTGAGCTGATTCCCCACCAGTATTATAGAATTGAATAAAATAGTTTTTTATAAATCCTGCCATCATCAAATTACAAAATATCAATGTTGCAAATATGATTTTTTCATATTTTATATTTTCCATTATTATCAAACAAAAAAATCCAAAACAAATCACCACAGGCATAATAAGAAATAAACTATAGCGCTCCCTTCCAGGCACCAGGGTATTATTAGTAAAAGAAAGAAACCAGATAGCCATGGTGATAGACACAGACAACACAAATGAAAATATCTTTTTATCTTTCAACTTATAGGAATATGCCAGCATATAAATAAATAGTGAGCAGATTGCGAACATTAGAATGATATCTATTGCATTTCCAAAAAAAGAATTTTTCGCGCCGCTTATATACAGATAAACAGTAGTGCCGGAAAATAATCTTGAAACATTCAGAAAAAATTCTCCAACATTTTCGAAATCCGCTGCATTAGTTAGCATGGAATGTATTGATGGAATTTGTGCCATCAGAGTAGGTGTTGTGACAATTAAATACATGCCTATAAACAGCACGAATAAGGAACTAATCGAGACAAACTTATGTAGCGAAAAAAATTGCGACGAATATTTTTTATTAATTGCAATATAAATTACAGCAATAAGGAGTAACGCTACATTTGTAGGATGAATAAGTATAGCGGCAACTAAAGAAATACTAAACAACAGCCACCGATGACTTAGCAGAGCATATACAACCACGCACGATGCAAGGACAGTTTGACTTGCGTCCCAACCAAATCTTGAATAAACAATATTGACCGGCAATGAGGCCACTACCAACATGACTATTATCGCTGCTTTATCATTTAATATTTTTTTTGACAAATAATATGATAAAACTATTAATAACAACCCTGACACCAGGGCAGGAACCCGCAATAGAAAAAATGATGGTTCAAAGATTAAATGTAATGCAGTAACTGGTAACAAATAAATTGGATTTATCAGTAGCCCAGACGGCGTAGCAAACCCAACCATTTCACCAGATAATATTTTTAAAGCAATCAACCCATACCAGGCTTCATCACCATTAACACCCGGAATATTACCCAGCTCAAAAACTCTTAACAAGACAGCAAGCAATAATGTCAAAATAATTAAAATATTTATAACATAATTAAGATAATCATTTTTGGATGTAAACATAATTAACAAATAAGTAATGTGAACAGTTAGCCTCTGACGGATTCAGATTATGCTGAATAGTCTTACATCAAGCTGCATAGTGTACTGTTTAATAGCGACAAAGTTTACCTTAGTACAATATAAACTGGATATTCTCCAGTTTGGAACTAAATGAAAATATCCGGGACAAAACAGTAATACTCGGAAATTAATAACATGAAGATAAAAAGAGTATTCATAAATTCGATTGTATTATTCGCAACATTTATCATTATGCTGCAGATATTTCCGAATGTGTCTGGTGGCACAGTCGAACAATCTATCAGGGCACCAGAGTTTACCCAGACAGATGCACATAACTGGCTCAACTCACTCCTCTCACCATCGATGACCTAAAAGGTAAAGTCGTACTAATCGATTTTTGGACCTTTGAATGTTGGAATTGTTACCGATCGTTCCCCTGGATGAATGGGTTGCAACAACGACTTGAAGATCAAGGACTGCAGATCATCGGTGTTCATACGCCAGAATTTGAGCGCGAGAAGATAAAAGAAAACATTATCGCCAAGGTAGATGAATTTAAACTACACCATCCCATTATGATTGATAATGATTTTGCTTACTGGAATGCTATGGGAAATCGCTATTGGCCCACCTATTTTATTATTGATAAAAACAGTAATGTCCGTGCTGTCTTTTATGGTGAAACCCACGAGAATGATGATCAGGCGAAAAAAATTGAAGATGTGATCAGGACTCTTTTACTAGAGCCTTAAAGTTTATGCATATTGAACTCAAGTTTTGTAATAGTTATATCTCAAGAGAAAAACTATACCAGTACGCAACGTCGTAACATCACACGTGAATAGAATAATAATCCTAACGCGATAACAATAATGATTGCCGTAAACACTAGCGAAAACGTATCCCCAATAACTTCCATGCCGTTAGACAACACATAATTTTGGAATGTTGTGATCAACATCGCTACCAATGATGCGAAGAACATCCAAACAGCAATGCCTTTTCTTAATAACAAAAATATTGCACCGATAACTCCACCCCAGACAGCGATAGCCCAGGTGAAGACAATCCATGCAGGAAAGCCAATGAAAAAAGCAAGTTGTTCGGGGGGTAAAGGCACTTAAATAACTTACATTTCTAGTCTGGGTCATGACAAAATCCATTGCACTCCAGAGCAATCCAACAATACCGATCATCCAGAGATGCCAGGGTGTTTCCTCGACGTCGTCAGAACTCAAATCTGGCATAAAACTTGACCCCAGTATTGAATCGATATTAAAGACTTTTCAA
Source organism: Gammaproteobacteria bacterium (assembly GCA_051275005.1). Lineage (GTDB taxonomy): Bacteria > Pseudomonadota > Gammaproteobacteria > Eutrophobiales > Eutrophobiaceae > Eutrophobius. The sequence continues at coordinate 14,255 of JBNMOP010000008.1, forward strand.
AAAGTTATTTTTAGTCTCAACATAGTGCTTCGCAGAATACTCAATAAAAAATCGTTCCTTTTCACCCAGAGGGCGTATCTGTTTTACCGGGGAACCCACATAGAGATAACCGCTTTCAAGGCGCTTACCCATGGGAACCAGGCTACCTGCCCCGATCATGACATCGTCTTCTATCACCGACCCATCGAGTAAGGTAGAGGACATACCGATTAAACAATTATTGCCTATTTTAGTGGCATGCAACATGACCCGATGCCCCACGGTTACGTCATGCCCAACAATGGTAGGGATACCCCCAGGGGAAAATTCATTGTCACTGGAAATGTGTATGACAGTACCATCCTGAATATTAGTACGATCACCAATTATGATTGATTGATCATCACCACGTGCAACCACCAACGGCCAGATGGAGACATCTTCACCTAAGGTTACATCTCCAATAATGACCGAAGATTCATCCACATAGGCACTTTCTGCTATTACGGGATATTTATCGAGAAAACGTCTAATTGCCATATAATATCTGCCTGTATTTCGGTAGTAATATAGCATTGTCTTGAAAAGTGATGGGAAAATCCAGTCAGGTTTTATAATTACCCAAAATTATGGTCATCCAACTAAAACAGACTGTGTTTGCTCAAATAATTCTCGATATGCCCTCCACCTTGAAGGTTCATCCGTTCCCAAAGAAATATATGAATTATGAGGTGTGATTAAACCTGTATCTTCACCCAATGCGTTACTTCCGTAACTACTCCAGGGATAGTCAGCTGGGTGGGCAACTGTTCCATTTCTAGCAGGTCTAAGCTCAATGAATCGATAATATGATAGTAAGTCACTCTCCTGATTTACGATATCAATTGTATGTCCTGGATCGAGCAACTTCTTAATACGCCTATGGGTAAAATTGAAATATTCTGAATAGTGTCCCTGTACAAATATTACGAGCTGGTTAATAGCTTCCCTTTGTTTATGTGTAATCAGTAAATGAATATGATCCAACATTAATGAATAAGCATGAATTAAACATCCATACTGGATAACTGACTTTTTCAATAAACAGATAAATTGATGGTAATCCTTACTCTCAAAGAAAAGATTTCCACGGTTAAGATCCTTCATAAGGATATAATAAGATTGGTTTATTGTAGCGACTGGAAACATATTGTTCATTACTCACACTCCTTGTAAGTTGTTTACAATTTATATTATTTATCATTCTATAATGAGCTAAGTCCTATAACACCTTCCCCCTCAACCCATGACCCTAAAAATGGATAGGCACATGGTCCAAGTATTAAATCCGGTTGCTGATTGACTACCTTATAAAAATACGAACCTGTTGCTAGATCAATTCCATGTGACCGAATGCTTTGATCAATAATAACTTCAACACCTTGTGGTATTGCTCTAAAATCAAAAGTAGTATCGGAACTAAGTCCCTGGATTATTACTTGACCATTATTTTCAGGTTGTCCATCAAAATTTATTTTCACACTCAGTATTGAATCGGTTGGGCAGCCTTCTTCAATTTTCATTATTTTTTGGACCTTGCCTACGGGAGGTTGAGAAAAACGGGTGGTTGCAATGCCAGAGTCTTCTCCAATCTTTCCTTCAATCCCATTAAATACTAATACATATGGCTCATCTATCGTGTCATCCAGATCATCTGGTAATTCCAAGGTTAAGTTTATAGATTCACCGGAATCGATAGGCAGATTATTCCCAAATAATGAAAAATTTTTTGCCAGCATTCTTAATCCATTTTTAGAGTCATAAAAGATCTCAAACTGACCAATCTTTAATGAATTTTTCTCATCAGATATATTTTTTATGGAAGCTTTAAATTTTTTATCATCAATCCATTCCAATCTCTCAACATCTATTCGTCCACGAAAAAAATGATTTATAAGCCCTGCGCTATAGGCAATAGCACGAGGCAGCAAAAAAGGATAGCCAGCATCAAAATTAAATCGATTTAATGAAACTAGCCTTTTAGATATGATTGTTCCTAAAAATAAATTAGTAATTTTAATGTTGCGCAAACGAAGCTCTTCATCCAGAAATGACAGGGTGCTGGATCGTGTATTCACATCAGTTAATCCTTCATTATCTATAACCTGATTTTGAATAAAATCAACTATACAATTATTATCAATATCAACATTGCAACCCAGCCTTAGTAGAAGTAAATTCTTTTGTTCCTGTGACATAACATGATCTTCAGTCAGCAGGCTAGCAAGCGAAACCGGGATGACTGTCGTCAACGGAACAGGATTGGGAAATGAGGGATGATGCGTCAATTTTGCATCATTATCACCCTGGTAGTTTGTGCCATCGCTGACAAAATTCCGACTTGTATATTCTGCCATGCCATTACCGTCTGCGTTCTCCCAAAAATCTCTCGCGGATGCGAATTGTGGAATTTCTGATGTTGCAGTTGAAATCGGAATGTTGTTAATCCGGGTATTGGTGTACTTTTCGTAATAACTGGGCTTATGCTTTCCTACCAGGAAACAAAAAAAAGCAAGGCTGGGAAAATCATTGGTAGCATCACAATGACCATCGCTACGAACATGTTGTGGTTGCGCCATATCCTGCAGGTGGTGGATCACATGGCCCAAACTTCGGAACATCAGGCCAATATTGACTAACCTGCTTTCTTCGTCAGGTAATGTAAGGGCACGAAAATAATAATCATTGGCATCATTATAAGAAAAATTTTGATTGCCAAAGCTAATATTAATCTCTTCACCATTTACGGGCAAGATGAGCGATTCCAGAATCCAGTCAGGCGAAGGCAGACCCACGTTTACACCTAGTCCTCCGTTTTGCGGATCATAAAAATGATGTGCAGATCGAAATCCGGCATCTTCCAGTACCGAACCACCTGTCAGTATTCTTACAATAGATGTCTTTTCTAAAAAAATAGAATTATTTGGATCCGAGCCATTGGGATCAGTAGGAACAATACTAGGAAAGATTTCTTCGTTAACACCAGCATCAAGGATAACACCTAAACTAATTAATAATTCTGGATCCTGAGAAAGTATAGACTGTCTTATGGATTCATTCGAAATCTCTGAATGGGTTAAAGTTTCATATCCATAGCTATTATTTGCAATTACAATAAAAGACAGGAACAACCATTTCATATCTTATGTTCCATTATAAATCCTTTTTTACTGCCTATATTGCATTCTTTTCTTTTGATTAAAACATCTAGAGGTACAAGTATATTTTTTAGAATTTCAGAATTAATAATTTTCTCATTACCAATTTCAATAGCTACCATGATTTTGGGAATTTTCAACCAATCACATTTTTTTGCTCCAAAATTGAGATTCAGTAATGTATGTAAACTAGAGGAAACACTTGATAAAGTTGCGTAATAAACTTCCATATCACCACTAAGCTTATTTATCTTAATGATTTCACGATCCCAGGATGAACGATGCAAACTCTCTCTTCGGTTGTCTTTAAAAATACTATCGTAAAGATTACCGTAAAAAAAATGCTTATAGCCGTCCTTAAAAACAATTAATCTTGGAGCATAATGTCCAAGATATCCTCCACTAGGCCTGCGCAATGGGCCCCAACCCTCAATAAAATATTTCCCTTCTTTATCTGTTACGACTTCGGTTACGTTCATATAACCAGAGGGTATAGTTCCTTCCAGACCAAACCCTTGCTCCAATTCCCAAACGGCTATTACAATTGCATTCTCCAGAGGTTCACCGGTATCGGCATCCACTACCTTTCCTGAAATAGGTAAGGCGGAGTAGCTTATAGGCAAGCGAAAGAAAATTACCCAAACCAGGAGAAGAAATACTCCAATCCCAATCCCAATACTAGTCCGTGTAATTATTTTTCTTGTTTCTACTTTCATTTAGCTTGAGTCCTGCATTAAATTAAATCTCATAAACTATTGAGTCTCCAGTTACCTTCAGTATCCGGAACAAAGGTCACAATAAATAGACGTGTCTCACCGTTAAGAGTCCTGATGATAATATATTCAGCCGATTGGTTATTGATACTCATTCGTTCAAGGGATCCAAGATTACCGGTGATCTCCTCCATGAATGGCAATAATTCATTCAATATAGGCAGATATTTAACCTGTGCCTCCCCTGTAAGAAATAATCGGGCATTATTAATATCACCGGCGATCAGATTATTAAATACGTTTTGAAGTACCCCGTTAAATATCTGATCCATTTCTTCCAATGAACGAACCTGTAGGTCAAACCTTTGTGAATCAGTCCGACCATCAGTATCCATTGCGGTTATTTCAATTGTATAGATTCCGGCAGCATCGGGAACCCATGTTAATAGGCCTGATTTGGTGTCAATAGACATGCCAGACACGCCATTAGACAATGTGTAAGTTTTATCTTTCTCAATCAGGCTTAGTACCGATATTTGATAATCATAAGTTTGAGAAACGAAACCCATTGTTTCAGGTTTTGAGATTATATGAAGATTATTCGAGTCCAACACCTTTAAGATATATTCCTGTCTTGCAGAATTTCCTGATGTAGTGGTTACGTTAATAATCACATTGTTTTCACCAACAACTGGAACGTCCCAGCTAAGATTGCCTGTATCAGAATCAATTAACATCCCTGATGGACCGACCTCGAGGGCATAGATTAAAATGGTGTCATCAGGCACAGTAGCTGAAACCTGATACTTATATGGCCCACCGGAAAAAGTATATATTGGTGCTATAGAAAAAATGCTAGGGTTATTCTTTACATTCAATGTAAAGGATTGCTCTGCACTACCCCCCTTTCCATCATTCACACTAATATTTACCATAAAATTACCAACTGATAGTTTCGAACTATAAATAAGTCCTGTCTGCATATCGATATTTAAACCCTGAGGCGAATTAATTAATGTCCAGTTTAATTCGTCCCCATCAAGATCGATTGCTTGTGCATGATAGAAATAACCTTCATCAATATTGATACTGATTATGGGCAAGGAAAATATTTCTGGTGCCTGGTTAATTTTACTATCCATTGGAGGTGATTGTATTAAACCTCCATCCTCAACTGTACCCTGTGTGTCAACTTCGTTTATTTTTTCTTGAATCGGAGGCTCCGTCTGCTGTACGCATCCTGTAAGTAATAAAAATATACCCAATATATTTAAAAAAATATTTAGGTTAATATTCAAATCATTCTTTATTTTAGATCTGTGTGTTCTTCCTTGATACATAGACTATCCTTGTAATTTATTTTTTATATTAGACTAGCTGAGTAGCTATACCTTGTAATCACTCAAAAAGGGTACGTTGATAAATAATGTAAAATCCCAATACTGCTATGCCTCATCCCCTTAACCCGTTAAAGTGTTATCAATGATTTTTACCTTATTTTTCTGACCGTAATGACTCTCAACGCAGAATCTCTAAAAAAATTTATCGACCAACAATGGACGGACTCCGTCCTGCCCGAGTTGATGGACTATATCCGCATCCCTAATAAATCCCCCGCGTTTGATCCGCAATGGCAGGAGAACGGTTATATGGATCAGGTGGTGGAACAGTTTGTAAACTGGTGCAACAAACAAGCTGTGCGTGGGATGCAATTAGAGGTAGTGCGACTTGAAAGTCGAACACCTTTGATATTTATGGACATCGCGGGTGACAGTAATGAGGTGGTATTACTGTACGGACATCTGGACAAACAACCGGAGATGACGGGTTGGCGTGACGGTCTAGGGCCATGGGAGCCGGTGCTTGAAAACGATAAATTATATGGTCGCGGTGGCGCGGATGATGGTTACGCCACCTTTGCGTCTTTGCTTGCCATTAAGGCATTGCAGGAACAGAAGATCCCCCATTCTCGTTGTATCGTGATCATCGAGGCGTGCGAGGAAAGCGGTAGTTTTGACTTGCCTTTCTATATCGATCATCTAATCCATCGCATTGGAAAACCTGAACTGGTGATCTGCCTTGATTCCGGTTGTGGTAATTATGATCAGCTTTGGAATACCACCTCACTTCGCGGTTTGATTGGTGGTGATTTGAAGGTAGAAATCTTATCCGAGGGCGTGCACTCCGGTGATGCCAGCGGTGTGGTGCCTTCCAGTTTCAGGATCTTACGTCGATTACTGGATCGCATCGACAACCCGGAATCCGGTGTAGTCTCGGCGAATAAATTTAATGTCCCTATCCCCGAGAAACGGGTAAAGCAAGCATCGGTTGCGGCATCGGTTTTGGACGAGACGGTTTATACAAAATTTCCGTTTATACCTGGTAGTCATCCGGTGATTAAAAATCCCACTGATCTGATCCTGAATCGCACCTGGCGTCCGGCGGTATCTATCACCGGTGCCGATGGCCTACCGTCGATTGCCAATGCCGGCAATGTTATGCGACCCAGTACCTCGGTAAAGATATCTCTACGGTTACCACCGACCTGTGATGCCACACTTGCGACACAGGCATTAAAAGATCTGTTGGAGGCAAATCCACCTTACGGGGCGAAGGTTAGTTTCACCCCTGACTGGGAGGCAACGGGATGGCATGCCCCGGTAATGGCGACGTGGCTGGAGGATGCTATTGATCAGGCATCTAAAAACTATTTTGGTAATCCTGCTGTGCACATGGGTGAAGGTGGCACAATTCCATTTATGGGGATGTTGGGTGAAAAATTTCCCAAGGCACAATTTTTAATTACCGGTGTCTTAGGCCCCCATTCAAATGCCCATGGCCCTAATGAGTTTTTACACATACCTACTGCAAAAAAACTTACCTGTTGTGTGGCGGAGGTATTGGCTAAGTGCCACCTGACAAAATAATTGATCAGATGCAGAATAAAATTAACCTGATTATGAAGTAACATGCAATACACATCCTTGTGTACCAGACCATTCTAAATAGTTACTTACTACTCCATTAACCTGCCATGTTTATACCGATCCCAATCAAAGTCGCTAGCACCATGCCGATATTACTGAAAAAACTTAATACCATTCCCGGAGCGCGGCTTTCAGGATTTTTTATGTAGAGTTGAGAATAAACCTGGCGACCTACAATAAATAATACGCCAGGTAACAATGCCCACATCTCACTCACATATAGTGTGAAAGCTATTATTCCCGGAATAAAGATCACCAATTGCTCCATGGTATTTTGCTGGACCCGATACATTCTCTCCCAAGTATCGTCGCCCACGGTTTTAGGTGCATTGACACCGAATTTTCCTCTACTAAACCCCACACGAAAGGTAAAGAAAATATACTGCAGTAACGCAATTGATATAATAATTATTGTGTATTCCATTGTGCCCCCTTCTATAGAATGATTGAAAGTTGTCAAAATACTAACATATGAATTCGTTCTCACAGATGACAATAACAATTACATATCTATCGCTATTGCCACCTCAACCGAACCGCCTGAATCCAGAACAGGGCATCCTTTGGCTTTACTCAATGCATCATCTAAGTCTGATGCTTCAATAAGACCGTAACCACTTACAGGATTGGAGCCGCCGTTATCTACAACTGTGCCATCGCTTTGCACAGTAGAGGACATCCCCACTGGATTACCACCATCGATGACATCGGCCCCCATGGAACCAAACCATTTTCCCCATTTGTCCATCATCTCTGCCATACCTTCTTCAGTTTCTGGTTTTTTGCCACCGTGATATACAAATAAATATTTTGCCATTGCTCTATCTCCTGTTTATATAGTTCATTATTAGGATTGATGTTCGTCGAGTTAAGACTTAATCCGCAGGTAATACTCGATAAAATAGAGACTATCACTAGTAAAACTAGGTAACATTGGGCAAAATACTGTAAATTTCTGACAGAATATAGGCATAGTACACAATTACTGATGTTGGATTACACTGCGAACGCCTTAACTCAAACCCTGGAACAGCTTGAGTCCTATTCATTTATGTCGGCTGCAGTAAGGCATTTAATGGCTAATCGTGATGCCATTAATGCGGAATTAGACAAAATAATTGTGGCCGAGATTCCGTCATTTACACAATCCAGTAACCCAGATGTCTTGCCGGATATGGCGATACATGGCCCACAACACACTAATGAAATTCTCCGCCTGTTAGGAGGGGGTGCAGTGAGAGAGTTTGGGTTTGTGCGTGAGCATGCCCATAGACGAGCCGAACAGCGATTTCCGTTGGAGGCGATCTTGCATGCGTATCGTGTGGGACATAAGGTCTTCTCCCATTGGATTCGTGAATCTCTCCTGGCTGTGGTCTCTTCTTCCGATAATACTCAACAGGCCGTGGCGACGGTTGCTGATTTTGCCATTGAATATACAGATGCCATTAGTACCGTTGCCACCAGTGCCTACTTATCGCAAACACGATTACTGGCGGAGGTCGCTGGTGACCAGCGGGCCGAACTTTTAACCATTCTACTAGAAGGGTATGACGAGTCAGATGGTCGCGTCGCCAAGATATTGCGGACAGCGGGCTATCTGGATCGTCGTCAATCTTTTTGTGTGGTGCTGGCACGTTCAGTAGACCCTACAGAAATGCTGAACCCTGCACGGGCGCGCCGGTTGGTGGATGCCATGGACAAGGCATTACAAAAATTTTCACCACGACGTCTAATCGATATACGTGATAACAAAGTGACCATTGTTTTTTCTGATCCACGACGCACCTCTGGTTGGACCGCGCCCACGTCTACGCTGGCATTACGTGTTACCGCTGAATTAACCACCATTGGCAATGCAGTGCTGGTGGGTGTCAGCAATGATGTACCATCCACATCTCAAATACCCTCCGCCCTACGGGAGGCAACATTGGCCTTGGAACTCTCAAATGTCACACAACGCGTTGTACAGATTTCCGAGATACCGATTCAACGTTTACTGTTGCATTTAGCGGGAGAGGAATTTCAACGTATCATGCCGCCCTGGTACGACCGTTTTTTGCAAGCGAATACTAAACAACGCGGCGCTCTGATAACGACATTACGTGCTTATGCAGAGGCGAACATGAATGTATTAAAATCTGCCCAGGTATTATCAATACACCCTAATACCATCTATGCTCGACTGGAAAAAATTCTCGCCTTGACAGGTCTGGATGCCAAAAATTTTCATGCACTAAATGAATTACTGATTATCGCTGAATACAAAGCAAAGACAGAGACGGATTAAGGATTATGCCTAAGATACGAATTACATATTAATTCATACACCAACATTCAAAGTAGTTGTGCAACAATGCATCACGTACACACCTTAGAAATGGAAATATCTGAAGAATGGTAGGAACAGGAATCATATGACGTAACCTGGATACCTTATCACAAGATCAATTAACAATGTAGTGATGCACTGATTGCAAATCTAACTATGAAAATTTTCTCAAATCTACGTGGTGATATTTATGGCGGTCTAACCACCGCAGTGGTTGCATTACCACTGGCCCTTGCCTTTGGCGTATCTTCTGGTGCCGGGGCAGAGGCTGGACTCTATGGTGCGATCTTTGTTGGTTTTTTTGCCGCACTATTTGGTGGCACACCGGCACAGGTTTCCGGCCCCACCGGACCTATGACCGTGGTCATGGCATTAATCATTACACACTTTGCACAAAATCCTCTGGTGGCATTTACCATTGTAATTATGGGCGGAGCATTTCAAATCTTGTTTGGTTTATTCAGATTTGGACGCTATATAAATCTTGTCCCAATTCCTGTCATATCGGGATTTATGAGCGGCATTGGTTGCATCATAATTATATTACAACTTGCACCATTGTTTGGTCATGAAACGCCTCCAGGGATCATGCTGGTAAAACTGGCTGCACTACCAGCACTGCTCAACCAACCCGAAACCCATGCCATATTGCTTGGCGTTATTACCATCGCTATTGTTTATTTGTTACCAAAAAAAATAGCCCACTATTTACCAGCATCATTGTTCGCACTGGTAGTCGGGACATTAGTAAGTATATTCTGGTTAGGCGATGTACAGACCATCGGTACGATTCCTGCCTCCCTACCGGTTCCGCATATACCGGTATTTTCCATGGACGATATCCCCTACATGATCCGTTATGCCATGCTATTAGCATTTCTGGGATCAATTGATACATTATTAACATCGCTTGTTGCCGATAGTATTACCCATACTCACCATAATTCTGATCGAGAACTAATCGGCCAGGGAATTGGCAATATGATATCGGGAGTATTTGGTGGACTGCCCGGTGCAGGCGCCACCATGCGCACTGTGACCAATGTACGCGCCGGTGGCAAGACGCCCTTATCAGGGATACTACATTCCATTACCTTACTTATTATTGTTCTGGGTATCGGTAGCATGGTAGAAAATATCCCACTCGCCGTACTCGCGGGCATACTCCTCAAGGTCGGGGCGGACATAATTGATTGGCGTTATTTGAGACGCATTATCTATGCCCCCAAGGCCGGGGTAATTATCATGCTTACGACACTAACCTTAACCGTTGTCGTAGATCTGATTACTGCGGTTGCGGCAGGCATGGTAATGGCATCGTTACTTTTTGTACAACGCATGGCGGATGCGCAAATGAAGAGTATGAAGCTGACGTTTGACCCCTCACAGGTGGACGATCTGATTGCTGAAGAGATATCCATCATGGAAATGGCGGAAGGTCGGATTGTGTTATTTCACCTTGAAGGACCTATGAGTTTTGGATCGGCTAAAAATATTACACGGGTGTTGATGACGTCAAAAAATCAGGATGTACTGATAATTGATTTATCGGATGTACCGTTTATAGACAGTAGCGCCTCCATAGCCCTGGAAGAAGTGGTGATTGATGCCCAGGCCAGTAATGATTTTGTTGTCTTATGTGGCCTGAGAGATAGTGTCAAAACAGTATTGCGCAAAATTGGTATGACCAAACTATTACCCGCTGATTGTATTGTAAGTACCCGACTAGAAGCCCTACGTAAAGCAGATCTGTTGATCGAGGATTAAGCGACTGTCGTCCTTAATGCCCTATTATTGTTATACTATTTACTCGTCTTCATTCTGTAATAACTTATTTTGAGGTAATGATATGAAAACTGGCGTAATTGGGCTAGGTGTCATGGGTGGGGCCATGGCCCTCAATCTTCATAAGGCAGGTTTACTGCATCGAGTGTGGAATCGGACTAGCTCTAAAGCAAATGACATTAATAATGTCACCGGGGTCGAAATATCCAAATCAATTAAGGACCTTGCAACGGATTGTGATGTCATCATTACCTGTGTCTCTAAAGATGAAGATTTACTAGAGGTGATGGGTGAAATTGCCAATGGCATTCAGACTGGGACGATAGTGATCGATACCTCTACGGTTAGCAGTGAGACGGCAAAAAAGGCAGCCACGATAATTAGCGTTAAAGGAGGTGGCTTTCTGGATTGTCCGGTCACCGGGGGTTCTGAAGGTGCAAAAAACGCCACTTTATCATTGATGGTGGGAGGAGATAAGCTGGTACTGGAAAATGCGAGAGAGGTATTAGCCGCCATTGGTAAGAAGATTGTGCATATTGGCCCAACTGGATCTGGTCAGGCCTGCAAGGCGGTAAATCAGGTGATTTGTGCCGGAATTAATCAGGCAGTTACTGAGGGATTATCCTTTGGTGAGGTCATGGGTCTGGATATGGACCGGGTACTAGAGGCCATTTCTGCGGGGGCAGCGGGTAATTGGTTCATGGATCACCGTGGAAAAACCATGTTAGCAGGGACGTTCGATCCGGGATTTAAACTCAAACTACACCACAAAGACCTGAAGATATGCCTGGACATGGCGTCCCGTATGAATGAAGCTGACCTGCCTTTGACGAAGATGACAGTTACGGACTACGAAGTGCTCATGGATCAGGGCTATGGAGATGAAGATATTTCGACACTTTTCCGCTTGAAAAGTAATTAGTCGACCATGCCTGTTGATTACGGAACAAATTGAAAAAAGACCGGTCATTATGTCATTGACGATTACGCAAAGATATGCAAAATATTGCACCTAATTAACAATCTGTATTGATAAGTATTATCAGGAACGAAAAAAAGTGAATACTGAAAACGGACATGCGGCAATAGAAGTAAATGGACTGGATCGATATTTCGGCTCTATACACGCGGTACGGAATATCAGCTTCTCCATTAAACGAGGAGAAGTTCTGGGTTTCCTTGGGCCAAACGGCGCAGGCAAATCCACTACCATGAAGATGATCACCGGATTTCTTGAGCCCAGCCATGGGAGCGTACTGGTTAACGGCTATAACGTGGTTGATGACCCTATTAAGGTCAAAGCCTCCATCGGTTATCTACCAGAAGGTGCCCCCGCGTATGGGGAAATGACGGTAAAACATTTCCTTGATTTCGTGGCGGATATACGCGGGTATAGTGGCTCGGAAAAAAAGAAACGGGTCGAAGATGTCATAAATAAAATAAACCTCGGGTCAGTGGCAAATCAATCTATTGAAACCCTTTCTAAAGGATACAAACGTCGTGTGGGTGTGGCACAGTCAATATTGCATGACCCGGAAATACTCATCATGGATGAACCCACGGACGGTTTAGACCCAAACCAGAAACATGAAGTCCGCGAATTAATCAAGGCCATGGCCCAGGATAAGGCCATCATAATATCAACACATATCCTGGAAGAAGTGGACGCGGTCTGTACCCGTGCAATTATTATCGCCGAGGGACAAATCCTGTTTGATGGAACACCCTCTGAATTACGAGCTAAATCAGACAAAGATGATATCGATGATGCGTTCCGGAATATAACCACAAACACAGGGAAGGAATCGCCATGAAGAATATTATTGCGATACTTAAACGGGAATTGTATGGCTATTTTGCCACACCGGTTGCCTATGTCTTTATCGTCATATTTCTATTTTTATCCGGGCTGTTTACGTTTTATATGGGTGGTTTTTATGAAAGAAACCAGGCGGATCTATTGGCATTCTTCAGCTTCCATCCAATGCTTTATCTATTTTTGATCCCGGCCATCTCTATGCGGCTTTGGTCGGAAGAACGAAAGAGCGGCACAATTGAATTAATTTTAACGTTACCTATTACAACAACTGAGGCGGTAGTGGGTAAATTTCTGGCGGCCTGGGTCTTTGCAGGGGTCGCGTTATTATTGACCTTTCCCATCTGGATTACGGTCAATTACCTCGGTGAGCCTGACAACACAGTAGTCATTGCAAGCTATATAGGCAGTTTTCTTATGGCAGGCGGGTTCCTTGCCATCGGCTCATGTATCTCAGCGCTGACTAAAAGTCAGGTTATCGCTTTTGTGATCAGTGTGGTGATCTGTTTTCTGTTTTATGTCAGTGGGTTCCCTATGGTACTGAACTTTTTTACTGGCTGGGCGCCACAGTCTCTCATAAATGCCGTTGCCTCTATGAGTGTGCTATCACATTCTGACTCAATACAGAAAGGCATTATTGACATCCGGGATATTATTTACTTTATTGTACTGATTTCATTCTGGCTGTACGCAAACGTCATCACTATCGAATCAAAGAAGGCTGGATGATTATGAATAAGAAAACACTATTATCCGGCACAGGCATCATCATTGCCGCGGTACTATCGACTGCAATAATTATTCTTGCCAATACTACCCTCACTAGTTGGCGCCTGGATCTTACTGAAAATAAATTATTTACATTGTCAGAAGGTACCTTGAATATTATTCGTGGCCTTGATGAACCCGTTTCCCTGGACTTTTATGTCTCCAAGAATTTGATGCGAGATGTTCCGCAATTATTGAGCTATGCAAACCGGGTACACGATTTGCTGGATGAATACGTTGCTAAATCCAATGGCAATATTCAATTAAATATCATTGAACCTGAATCATTTTCAGAAGAGGAAGACCGTGCAGTGGCTGAAGGTATGCAGGGTGCACCGGTCAATGCTTCAGGGGATCTTGCCTATTTCGGATTAGTCGGCACAAACACCATTGATAATCAGCTGACAATTCCTTTCTTTCAAAACAACAGGGAAGAAAAACTTGAATACGACCTGACCAAGCTTATCTATAGCTTGGCAAACCCAGCCAAACGTACGGTTGGTGTACTGAGCTACCTGCCAGTCTTTGCTAACGCCATGCCGCAAGGTGTACCTGAGTGGGCGATCTCACAAATCATCTCAGAATTTTTCGATGTCAGGGTACTGGATTCCGCACTGGAAATTAACCAGGACCTGGATCTATTGTTAATAATTCATCCCAAATACCTGAGCGAGGTGACTGTCTATGCCATCGATCAGTATCTACTGGCGGGTGGCAATGCAATATTTTTTGTTGACCCCCTGGCGGAAGGAGACACCTTTCCACCGAATCCTGAAGATCCCTATTCGATGGAAACTAAAAACTCTGATATCAATGAACTATTCTCTGTATGGGGAATTGATGTGCTTAATGGTCAAGTGGCCGCCGACATGCAATCTGCCATGCGTGTGCAATTACGTACCAACCGTGGTTTTGAAGAGACCAATTACCTGCCCTGGTTAAAACTCGATGAAGATAATCTTAATCAGGATGACTTTGTCACCAGTGAATTGAAATCTATAAACATGGGTTCTTCTGGAATTATAGAACAGCTCGAAGGCTCAACGGTTACGTTTACACCATTATTTGAAACGTCATCTGAGTCCATGAAAATGTCTTCGGCGTTACTGGAGTTTCAACGTGATCCAGCCGATATGTTGTCTTCGTTTGTATCAGGAGATGCCCGTCTTGCGTTAGCCGCCAGAATCAGTGGTATGACGACTACCGCCTACCCTGACGGAATGCCGGACATTGATGCAGAAAACCCATTTGATGAAGGTTTTGATCCGGTCGGGGAACAATTAACAGAAGGGAATTTAAATGTCGTTTTGGTGGCGGATACAGATATCCTTGCTGATTCTTTCTGGATCTCTCAGCAGAATTTTTTTGGGGTGTCGGTACCTCAACCTATCGCAGACAATGGGAACTTTCTAATCAATGCCCTGGAACATATGTCTGGGAGTTCTGACCTTATTAGTCTTAGAAATCGAGGAGAATATTCCAGACCATTTGATGTGGTTGATGAGATCCGTCGCGATGCCGAGACTGAGTTTAGGCAACAGGAACAAATGTTGGAAGCGGCCCTGGAAGAAACGGAACGCAAGATTGCAGAGTTACAGCAAGAAAGGACCAGCAATGATGTGCTATTAAGTCCCGAACAAGAGCAGGCGATTGAAAACTTCAGACTTGAACAATTAAATACCCGAAAAGAATTGCGTGCTGTTCAGTTTGAGTTACAGAAAAATGTTGCACAATTGGGGGCCACCCTGAAATTTATCAATATTGGACTTGTGCCTCTACTGATCGTATTCATTACGTTGATAATTGGATTTATTCGTACACAAAAAAAAGCTGAAAGTGTTTAAAATATGAAAAATAAACGTTTACTAATACTTGCCTGCCTAACCCTCGTTATTATTGTTGCTGCTAGCATCAGCACCAACAAACGCGCACCGCAAACCGTTATTGAAAAGATCAGTTTAGCGCCTGAACTTAAATCACAAATTAATAATGTTGCACAAATTATAATAGAGTCAGCCGATGGCGCTGTTCACATTGCAAAAGACGATAATGAGTGGGTGGTGATGCAAGCTGATAATTACCCAGCCCGTTTCGACAAGGTTAAAAAACTGGTTTTAGACACAGCAGATCTCTATGTGCTTTCAGAGAAAACCAGTAACCCTGCCTTGTTTAATGAACTGGGCGTTGAAGATATAACAGAAGAAGATTCTAACTCTACATTACTTACTCTACTGGATAGTTCCGGGACTTCGCTCACATCTATAATTGTCGGAAATTCACGTACGCAAGATAGTGTTTATGTCAGGACAGCCGGTTCAAATAATACCTATCTGGTCTCAGGCCAGCCTGACGTTACAACCAACCCAACAGACTGGATAGAAAAAGACCTGTTTAATATCGCTAATGAAAGAATTATGGAAGTAGTGATTGAACATCCAGATGGCGATATATTGAATCTTACACGTGCCCAGGGTAAAGAGAATTTTACCCTCACCACCATCCCAGAAGGAAGAAAATCCCGATCAGAATATTTTACCAATCAACCAGGCACTTTTCTTGCGAACGTGTCCATCCTCAATGCAAAAAGTCGTGAGGTCTTTAGCTTCCCTGAACTACCAGTTAAAACTATTATTGCCACCTACGATGGACTTGTGGCAACTATCAACAGTGCAAAGGTGGAGGGACAAGATCATGCTTCCTTGGAATTTAGTGTAGATGAGTCACTCTATACATCAACTCAGGACATGGATGACAGCACAATAGTTATTGGTGAAGAAGAACCTACTGCCCTGGATATTAAGCAAGAGGTGCAAGCGCTTAATGATAAGGTCAGGGAATGGGTGTTTATTATTCCTCAAGCCAAACATCTTATTCTATCCAAAACAATCTCAGAACTGACGGATGTAATTGAAGAAGAGTCCGCACAATAATCTCAATTATTTTCCAGCAACTACCCTACTTAAAAATATATTTGCACTGGCAACCATAAGCCTCTGTTCGATTTCTGCAATGATAGTTATGATGTGCGGGACAAACAATAATCCATCGTCATTGTTACCTTTACTTCATTGGTTCAGTCACTCCTGCTGCGTTAAATAAATTACTCCGAATCCGACTTAACTCTCGGTATGATAGCAACCACAATTACTCTTTAACCAAGGTATTCATTATTATGAATAATTCCATACTCACCATTCCAGTTATCAATCTATCTCTGGCATTCACCCCGGTACTGGTAGTTCTAATAATATTATTTCGATGGTCACTAAATAGTCGCACTGCCTTATATGCAGTCATCAGGATGCTGACACAATTGATATTAATTGGGTATGCGTTAAGTTACATCTTTGCAATCGAAAGGCCTGCGATTGTAATACTGGTTCTAATAGTGATGCTTACCGCTTCCAGCTTTATTAGCTTCCGTACGATTACCAATAAAAACCCTACGGCATTCTTTACCTTATTTGCATCGATTACCGTTGGAGGAATAACGACAGTATTGTTTATGACTGGCGTCGTATTAGAACTTGATCCGTGGTTTTTGCCACAATATTTAATTCCCCTGGCAGGGATGATTATTGCCAATTGTATGAATACTGTAAGCCTGGCAGCAGAGCGATTTGAGTCAGAGCTAAGAAATAATACGGCATATGATGATGCTCGCCGTATCGCACTGAACACCTCATTAATCCCGACTATCAATTCCTTGTTGGCGGTAGGTCTAGTCTCACTGCCAGGTATGATGACAGGTCAAATTTTATCTGGTGTGGATCCCCTTATAGCAGTCAGGTACCAGATAATAGTCATGTGTATGGTCTTCGGATCTTCGGGGATATCTTCTGCTTGCTACCTGATACTACAAAAATCCGGGAAAACAATTTTGGACGCTAATGAATAATGGCTTGTTTGCGGGTGTTTCCTAAGACGTTTGTCCGCTATACTTCCACGTCATAATTAATCATTTGTCAGTCTTTTAAACCAAATAACATCATAAAATGACTTTTCAGGATCTAATATTCAATCTACAAACGTTTTGGTCGAAGCGTGGGTGTGTTATTCAACAACCCTATGATATGGAGATGGGTGCTGGGACATTTCACCCAGCGACATTTTTGCGATCTATCGGTCCGGAACCCTGGAAGGCTGCCTATGTTCAACCATCTCGGCGACCAACCGATGGACGTTATGGTGATAACCCGAACAGGCTACAACACTACTACCAGTTCCAGGTTATCTTAAAACCTTCGCCACTGGAGATACAGGAACTCTACCTGGCATCACTCAAAGAATTAGGTATCGATCCGCTGGAACATGATATCCGCTTTGTTGAAGACAATTGGGAATCACCCACATTAGGGGCTTGGGGACTGGGTTGGGAAGTCTGGTTGAATGGAATGGAAATTACCCAGTTTACCTATTTTCAACAGGTGGGCGGCATAGATTGTAAACCTGTCACAGGTGAGATCACCTATGGGCTGGAACGTATTGCCATGTATTTGCAAAATGTGAACAGTGTTTATGACCTGGTGTGGACTGAATCAGATTCAGGTATTGTCACGTATGGTGATATCTATCATCAAAATGAAATGGAGATGTCCACATACAATTTCGAAAAAGCTGATACGGATATCTTGTTTGCGCATTTTGATCATTACGAAAAGGAAAGTCAGTCTTTAATTAACGATGACCTTCCGCTTCCTGCCTATGAAATGGTACTCAAGGCATCTCATGCATTTAATATTTTGGATGCCCGGCATGCCATCTCTGTAACAGAACGCCAGCGATTTATATTACGGGTTCGCAGCCTTGCCCGTGCTGTGGCACAAGCATATTACGACAAGCGGGAAAAGCTGGGATTTCCGTTAATAAAGAATAAAAAATAATGACCTCATGAGAAAAAAAGATTTATTAATCGAGATAGGTACGGAAGAACTGCCTCCTAAGGCATTACGGCAGCTGGGAGAGTCCTTTGCTGCGGGGATACAGGCTGGACTTGATTCTCAGTCTCTGTCTTACGCAGCAAGCAACTGGTACGCAACCCCCAGACGGCTCTGTGTAATTGTTGAAAAGCTGATGGTGGCGCAAGAAGACCAAAAAATCGAGAGACGCGGGCCGGCACTGACGGCGGCTTATGATGCTGAGGGGCAGCCCAGTAAAGCTGCTAGTGGTTTTGCGCGTTCTTGCAATGTCGATTTTTCAAAACTTAAAGAACTTAAGACTGACAAGGGATCATGGTTGGTCTATAAAACCACTGAAGAAGGAAAACAAACCAGCACATTAATACCAGAAATAATAATGAATGCACTGAATAAACTCCCTATCCCAAAACGAATGCGTTGGGGAGAAAGTACAGTTGAATTTGTACGTCCGGTACACTGGTCAGTTGTCTTATTTGGAAACGAGGTCATTCCTTGTGAGATCCTTGATACCAAAGCCGATAATATTACCTATGGTCACCGGTTTCATTCCAGTAAACCGATACGAATAAAATTGCCTAAAGAATATCTGATAAAACTGAGGAAAAAGGGACGTGTCATTGCCGATTTCGAAGAGCGAAGGCAACTTATCGAAAACATTGCGATAAATGCGGCAAAAGAACACGGTGGTTCGGCAATAATCAACTCTGATTTACTCGATGAAGTTACCTCACTGGTGGAATGGCCAGTAGTGGTTACTGGCAGCTTTGATGAAAAGTTTCTGGCATTGCCCCGTGAGGTCTTGATCGCCACTATGCAAGACCATCAAAAATATTTTCCAGTAACTGATGACAAGACAAATACACTGCTCAATAGATTTATTACCATCGCCAATATCGAAAGCTCATCGGCTGATGCAATAAGGAATGGCAATGAACGGGTAATTCGCCCTCGTCTGGCGGATGCCGAATTCTTCTGGACCAGGGATTGCCTGAACCCCTTTAATCATTTTGAAAGTAAATTGAAAGATGTTGTGTTTCAAAAGCAATTAGGAACACTGGCCGATAAGACAGAACGCGTCGTAAAACTGTCGGGATATATTGCGAATCTATTAAACGCCGATTCAAAAACAGCAGCAAGAGCTGCACAGCTATCAAAATGTGATCTATTCACTGAGATGGTTGGTGAGTTTCCAGAATTACAAGGTGTAATGGGGCGTTATTATGCGTTGCAAAGTGGTGAATCAGCTGAGGTTGCAGCGGCGCTGGATGAACAATATATGCCCAGATTTGCCGGTGATGAATTACCTAAATCGGTAACCGGACAGATCCTTGCTATTGCTGACAAGGTTGACACGATTATTGGAATTTTCGGGATTGGCCAAACACCTACCGGCGATAAAGACCCATTTGGACTTCGTCGAGCAGCGATAGGAATTTTAAGAATATTATTAGAAAATAAATTACCGATAACTCTGGATGAATTGCTGAGTACAGCCCAGGATAATTATCCTGAAGAAATCTTGAAATCTAAACATGAAGGAGATAAAACACAGGTTCCAGTGAACGCTGTTGCGGGTAACTTCATCAAAGAACGAGCCAAAAATTTCCTTCGTGAGCATGGTTACACAGCATCTGAAGTTGAGGCTGTAGTAGGTCACCCTGACAATAATAAACCTGCTGAATACCTGGAACGTCTGGAGGCCGTAAGAAGCTTTATGACTTTACCAGAAGCTGCGGTTCTGGCACAAGCTGACAAACGTATACGCAATATAATTTTTAAGTCTGACGAAGGCAGTATCCATCAAAATGCTGAGTTGGATAAAATGAAAGAAGATCAGGAAAAAGCATTACTGATTGCAACGCGATCAATTCGAGAGCAGGTAGATTCACTCATTAATTCTGGACAATTTAAAGATGCATTGATTTTAACAGCAAAGTTACACGCCCCTGTTAGAGAATTTTTTGAACATGTCATGGTGAACGCAGAGGACGAAGAGTTACGCATCAACAGATTTCGACTTCTCCACGAGGTCGGCAATTTAACTAATAAGGTCGCAAATATTTCAAAACTGGCATCCTAATCGCAGTAATGATCAGAGTCCGTTCAATTATCTTTTACATCCTGATGGTATTCGTCACCATTGTATTTGTAGTATTGGGTATATTTTCACTGCCGCTGAATTTTTCTCTACGATTTAAAATAATGTCTCAATGGTCTGTGTTTCATTTATGGCTACTCGATATTCTATGTGGACTAAAATATGAAGTTATAGGATTGGAAAATATCCCAAATACACCTGCCATAATTATGTGTAAACACCAATCAGCCTGGGAGACTCTGGCCTTACAACTAATATTCCCCGCACAGGTGTGGATATTGAAACGAGAATTACTGTGGATACCTATCTATGGATGGGCGCTTGCGTGCATGCAACCCATTGCGATAGATCGATCAGCAGGTATGCGTTCACTCAAACAGATCGTCAGGCAAGGCAAAGAACGGTTAGAGGCAGGTTTATGGGTGGTGATTTTTCCCGAGGGAACAAGAGCGGCGCCCGGGAAAAAACTGCCGTATCAGCCTGGTGGCGGACTACTTGCGGAAAAAAGCGGATACCCCATCGTACCTGTTACCCATAATTCTGGATACTTCTGGCCCAAGAACAGCCTCGATAAAAATCCCGGTATCATTACCATGGTGATTGGTCCACCAATAATTCCAGTTGGACAATCTGCTAAAGAAATCACTAAAGAAGCTGAAGACTGGATAGAAACCACAGCAGCGACATTACCAGCACCATCGATAAATAGTTAATCTTTAACCCTTATCTTTTTCCTCACTTTATTGTGAGGGGTGAGGTCTGAGGTGTAAAAAAACAAGATACACTTCACGCATCACTCTTCACCCCCTCACTATTGTTTGATTAACTTCTCATGTATATACCGCGCAAGCAGTATTATGAGATAATACTGGGCATGAATAAATTTTGGAGTGACAATCTTGATACTTTGACTCCCTATGAGGCCGGAGAGCAACCTCAGGACAAGTCATATATCAAGCTTAATACAAATGAAAACCCATATCCTCCATCGGATGCAGTATTAAATGCCATTAAACAGGCGACATCAGATCAATTGCGACTCTACCCGGATCCTAACGCACTAAAATTAAAGCAGGCAATAGCAAAATTTTATTCAATTAAAACAGATAATATTTTTGTAGGTAATGGATCTGATGAAGTACTCGGTTTTACAATTAAAGCCTTATTTAAAAAAACCGGTGCAATATTATTTCCCGATATTACCTATTCATTTTACCCGACCTATTGTCGGCTTTTTGATATAAATTTTCAGACATTTCCTCTGACTGATAAATTTGAAATTAATATTGATCTTATACCGGAAGATAATTGTGGAATAATTATCGCAAATCCTAATGCGTCAACGGGTATTTGTTTAGCAGCAGATGAAATTGAAGAGATATTAAAAAGACATCCGAATAATGTAGTGATGATAGATGAGGCCTATATAGACTTCGGTGGTAAAACCTGCATCCCGCTAATTAATAATTACCCAAACCTGGTTGTAATCCAAACCGTATCTAAATCAAGGTCACTCGCTGGTTTGAGAGTAGGGTTAGCCATTGCAGATGCAGGTCTGATTGAGGGTATACAGCGGGTAAAAAATTCCTTTAATGCTTACCCATTAGATAGTCTTGCAATAGCAGGAGCTACTGCAGCATTTGAAGATAAAGAAAGCTATATCAACAACAAGGCTAAGGTGCTTGACACAAGGGAATGGACAATTACGGCACTGGAAAAACTGTCGTTTTATGTAGTGCCTTCCAGCACAAACTTCATCATGGCCCAACATAAAGAAATGTCTGCCAAATCTATATATCTAAAACTTAAGGACGAAGGTATTTTAATCAGGTACTTCGATTTGCCGCGAATTGATAATTTCATAAGAGTTACTGTTGGCACAAAAGACGAAATGAATACATTAGTACTAAAGCTGGAAAAAATACTTGGAGCCAGGAGCCCTACATAAAATCATTACGCATTAGTAGTAATTTGGCTTACCCAAGGATTTTATCCGACCTTATATTTTCTTTTATATATTCAATTATCGCTATTGCTGCTCGTTCAGATGATGAGGTCTCGTTAATATCAAATGTAGAATTAAATAATTTTTCCTGTACAGGTAAATATATCTCTTGATTTAAAACAGCTTGTTTTAATGAATCATCTAACTGTTTTACATCATTAATTACAGGGCCGGCATGCCACATTAAATAGTTAGGATCATCTTTCCATTCAACATTGTGTGCATTAGCAAATAAGCATGGTCTTGGCTTAACTAAAAACTCATAAAATTGACTACTAACATCACCCATGTATATATCTGAGGCAAGTGTATAGGTCATGTCTGTGCAGGAGATAGAGCCTGTATCGATTAAAATATGGTCACATTCATAAAAGCGTTCAGGAATTCGACTAACCCAACGAAAAATAAATTTTTCCTGGGACAACTGAACCTTCCTTTTAAACAACATTACATGGGGTGCGAATATAAGGTTATATTTATCACTATTATAAAAATAATTCAGTATATCCAGTCCCATACCGAACCATGAAGAAAAATTTGGCGCAAAATGAGGATTATAAAAAACCACCGGTTTATCATTATTAAAAATTTTTCTCCTTTTACTGGAAAATGCATCTACTGCATCAAATTTTGGGTAGCCGATAATACGTGAGTCTGCGGTCGCGAGGATACCTGCTTCCTGCATGCGTTTTTGGTATTTAGATCCTGATAATAAAATTAGATCAAATTGACCATATACTTCCTTAAAGCCAATTTTACGGTCACCCGCACCATGAGATGTAAAAATAAACTTTAATTTATTCAAGCCAAAGTGAGTACGCAACATTACACAAGTCTCTTCAGGTGCTACCAATACATCTAATTTTTCAAATACTGCCAGGTTTTTCTTCAATGTAAAAACTCTAGTGAACGGTATCGCTTTATCGATAATATTGCCTATTACAGACAAATAACTGGGAATTGAAATAGACAGGTATGAACATTTTTGTTGAGGAAATTTTATTTCAAATGTTTTTATATAATCAAGCTGTTTACTGGATGATGTAATAATAATGACCTCGCAAAAACTGGTTATTCTTGACAGTTCATACGCGACAGATACTGCATGTGGTATTTGGTGCAGTTGCTCATGATTGAATAAAAATCCAATTTTCATGTTTAATGATTGAGGCACAGTAGTGTCATTTATAATATTTTGAATTGCCAATCTCAGCTCCATTAAATCATCGTATCGGCAAGTTAAGAACTATCAAAATCTCTTTCAATTTTACCAAAGAAGTTGGATGGCGTTTGACGACTTTTTTACCCAACCCTCTAATTTACGCGTAGGATTGACCGCAACGGGGTGAGTACATACTTCCAGCAAAGGAATGTCGGAATGATGATCTGTATAAAACCAGATTTCTTTACCGCTATCCCTTATGTAGGTTAATGGTCCTAGCACGTTGGATACCATTTTAAATTTTTCCGCACCATAACAATTTTTACCATCGATACCCGGCAAAATACGTCCATTTTTTTCGATCGATTTGGTAGCAATAACCTGATCAAAGTTTAATCGACGTGCAAAAATATTAGCCATCCAATCATAACTTGCGGTGGCGAGAATCAATTTAGCTCCTTTCATGCGCCAGTTTCGAATTACAAATAACGCTTCTAAATTTACTCGCTTATTTAATAGATGATCAAAATAATCATTACATGCAATTTCCAGTTCTTGTTTTTTAGGGTGACCTAGTAAAAAACTGAACATAATAGTCTTCAACTGCTTACGGTTCAGTAGCTTCAGTATATATGCAATAAATAACAAAATAATTATCGGTGTGTACATAAGTCTGAAAGGATTATGTCTGAGAGCATAATAAACAAGAAATGGTGTATATGTCCCTATCGTAGTAATTGTTCGATCTAAATCAAAAATTACAACTGGTACGATAGTTTCTTTTATATTTTCTTTATTTTCTTCTGCTATCCTTTCCTGTCTCAGAATAGATTCGATTTGCCGTATGTCTGTAAGCTTATCAGCATCAATAGCGATATCGGGATTTTCCAGAAGGATAGGGCTTACCTGTGCGTCAAGTAATTTTGATATAACATCAAATGATTCAGCAAGTGTTATTTTCTTAGACAAATACCGTAGAAAAAATACAGGGCCTAGAGACCACGCTAATTTAAGTAATTTTTTAGGACTTGTTTCAAATTCATTCCAAAACTCTATAACCTTGTTTGCATTTGCACCTTTAATTAGAAATAAGTTGCAACCAGTAACGGCGACATCTTGAAATTGTATCCAGGTCCGTCTCGACTCTGGGTATTGATTTACTAAATTATTTTTATCAACCATTCCAATAGCGAGATCAGAAGAGGTATTTAGTGCCTTAAACAAAAAATCATTAATATGTTCTGATCTTAATAAACTATTATCTGCAGTGGTGATCATAACGGGCAATTTAAGTTGATATTTATCTAATGACGTTAAGATTGTTTTTGCGATACTGCCAACACTTTCATAAAATCTGACTTTATTGCAATCCAGATTATCCGCTAATTCTGCCTGCAATATTTGTGGTTCCTGAGCGAGCACAATAATTTCAGAAACATGATCACAAGTTTCAAGATTTCTGAGCACATGCATGATCATTGGTTCGCCTGCAACAGGGGCAAGTGCCTTGTATCTCGTATTGAAGTTTGAACAAATTGGATCGTAACCAGTTCTACGTCCTGCCAGAAGCAGCACTGTAAATGAATTGACTTTATTTCCAGATTTCATAAATTTATCAAAAACAATGGGGTCGAAACTGTTTAGTATCCTGGATATATTCTAACAAATATCACTAGCGTAAAGTTAATATTGGGGAAAAAATGCTGGTCTTTTGCAATCAATAAAACAGATACCCTTTAAAGTTTTAATTTCGGGGAATCAATTATCAGATTAGTATAGCCTTTAAACCTCAAAGAGGAATGAATAAATGATTGAATTATTCTATATGTTATTATTACCAATACACAACTTGGTTATCGTTGTACCCGACAAATAATTTGGTGTTACTATTCAGATCCCTTTATACCTTTTTAGCTCAAGATCGAATATTAATTAGTTAACTACTGACATGATTAAAAATATTTTAGACTCTTTTCCTAACACTCGTATGCGTAGAATGCGTGAGCATGATTTTAGCAGACGATTAATGCGCGAATCTCATCTTTCAACCGATGATCTAATCTATCCTGTTTTTGTCACGAGTGAAGATATTCCTCGTCAGGCGATTCCTTCTATGCCAGGCATAGATCGTGTCAACCTTGATGAATTGTTAAGAGACGCGACTGAGATAGCTTCTTTAGGTATTCCTGCCATTGCATTATTTCCAGTAATCCATGACGAATTAAAATCTGATAATGCGGCAGAGGCATACAACTCTGATGGACTGATACAACACGCAACCAGATCATTAAAAAAACAACTTCCAGAGCTTGGCATAATTACAGATGTTGCACTTGATCCTTATACAAGTCACGGCCAGGATGGATTATTGAACGAACTCGGATACGTGATGAATGACGAGACAGTTGATGTACTGGTTCAACAGGCATTATCACATGCACATGCTGGTGCAGATATCGTCGCACCATCAGACATGATGGATGGACGAATTGGAGCCATCAGAAAAACATTGAATGATAAAAAATTTATTAATACGCGAATACTTGCTTATTCTGCAAAATTTGCATCATCATTTTATGGTCCCTTCCGTGATGCAGTAGGGTCAACTGCAAACCTGGCTGGTGCAAATAAATTTACATACCAGATGGATCCCGCCAATTCCGATGAAGCCATTAGAGAAGTTGCAATGGATATCAAGGAAGGCGCTGATATGGTCATGGTTAAACCCGCTTTACCTTATCTAGATATCCTCTACCGTGTGAAAAAAGAATTTGGATTACCAACCTTTGCCTATAATGTGAGTGGAGAGTATGCAATGCTCAAAGCTGCGGCTCAGAATGGATGGCTAGATGAACGAAAGGTAGTTATGGAGGCTTTGTTATCCTGCAAACGCGCTGGAGCTGATGCAATACTTACCTATCATGCGAAAGATGTTGCAATCTGGTTGAAATCGTCTTAATTAGATAGATTTTTAGATTTGATATTTCCACCTTTATTGCTGGATGATCAGACTATCTTCTGAAGTTCTTGTTGCAATTGGTCTTCATTCAATTCAGTAATGTCTAATTCAATAAATTGTATGAATTTTTGTTCAAGCTCCTGATAAATACTCTTAAAAAGATCTTTTTGTTTTTTCATGCTTAAATCTGGACGATCCGGATCGGCAACACCCCAATGAATTATGAGAGGATTGCCTTGCCAAATTGGACAAGTTTCATTTGCGGCTCGGTCACAAACAGTTATAACTATGTCCATTTCAGGTGTATTACTAGTAGTAAATTCATCCCAACTTTTACTACGCAATGATGCTATCGGGTAATATTTTGACTTAAGTAATTCCAATGCCAATGGATGAACAACACCTTTGGGTAAACTTCCTGCGCTATAAGCAATAATATCTCCTTTGCCTAACCTGGTGAGAATGGCTTCAGCCAGAATACTGCGAGCAGAATTTCCGGTGCAGAGGATTAGTACATTCAATTTTTCACTCTACTCCTAACCTATTACATAGATTATGTTTATTTACCAAGCAACTCTTCAAGGAAACTCAGACTTGCCTGCCAGGACCGTCTATCGGCATCTTTATTGTAAACAGTTCCCCTGTCATGGTCATTGGCATCAGGATTAGTAAAAGCATGCCTGGTATTTCCATAAACATGAATTTGCCAGTCTGCACCTGCTTGTGTTAATTCTTTTGCTAGAGCAGAAACTGCCTCGGGCGGTACCATTGGATCCTCATGACCATGAATTGCAAGCACCTTTGCCTTGATGAAGTTTCCCTCTGTATTAACTGGAGGGCTAAATAAACCATGCAAACTAATAACCCCTTGAATGTCTTCCCCTGTCCTGGCTAAATCCAGAACGCATAAACCACCAAAACAGAAACCCATCGCAGCAATTCTACCGCTATCTACTCCAGGTACCGAACGTATAGTTTCCAGTGCTGCCAGCATTCGTGATTGCAAAAGTTTTCTATCATCTAATAGTGGTTGCATCAATTTTGAATTTTCTTCCGGACTGCTACCACGAACGCCTTTACCATATAAATCGATAGCAAAACCCACATAACCAAGCGCTGCTAATGACCTGGCCTTGTTCGCATCAAATTCACCCTGACCTCCCCAAGCATGGGATATCAAAATCGCAGGCCTTGCATCATCTATTGCGTCATCGTATGCGATAAATCCCTCAAGCAATGTGCCATTATGCTCATAATCAATCAATTCCTCTTTAATCATATTCTAATCCCCAGTCCCAATTGATAGTGTGATAATAGTAAATGGAGCACTGATTAAATCAAATACCAAGAAAATATTTAGTAAAACTAATATAAATTCTCAGGCATCAAGCCCCAGGTTTTTTATTTTTCTTGTGAGTGTGTTTCTACCCCAGCCCAGCATTTTAGCAGCGTCTTGACGACGTCCCCCTGATTTTTTTAATGCTTCTTCAATCATAATACGTTCAAAACGCGGAACTGCATCGGCTAATAAACTTGTCTCTCCATGCGTAAGGTTTGATTCTACCCATGCCCTGAGGTTATCTTCCCAGTTACAACTTTTTATTTCAGAATCATCTGGATTTTTTAATTCAGGTGGCAGATCCTCCAGGTGAATCTCTTTACCAGACGCCATGACAGTGATCCATCTGCAAAAGTTTTCCAATTGACGGACATTTCCTGGCCACTGTAAGCCATTCAAGTACGCTTGAGTGTCCTTGGATATTTGTTTAGTATCAACATTCAATTCTCTGGCAGCACGCTTTATAAAGTAATCCGTCAAGATAGGAAGATCGTCACGCCTATCACGCAACGAAGGAACATGTACTCGAATTACGTTTAATCTATGAAAAAGATCCTCTCGAAAATCACCATTCTTGACTCTGGTCTCCAGGTCTTGATGGGTCGCGGCTATTACACGAACTATTACTGTAATGGGGACATGACCTCCGACTCGGTAAAATTCACCATCCGCAAGTACCCTTAATAGACGGGTTTGTAATTCCGATGGCATATCGCCTATCTCATCCAAAAATAAAGTGCCTCCATGCGCCTGCTCAAACCGACCAATTCGTCTCTCGTTGGCCCCGGTAAATGCCCCTTTTTCATGTCCAAAAAGCTCAGATTCCAGCAGTTCCCGAGGAATTGCTGCAGTATTTATTGCGATAAATGGTCCCTCTACCCTGGGACTATGTTTATGCAATGCCTTGGCTACAAGTTCTTTACCTGTCCCTGATTCTCCAGTAATCAACACCGTAAAAATAGAACTGGATAATCTACCTATGGCTCTGAACACTTCCTGCATCGCCGGTGCAGAACCAATTATCTCTGTACTCGTTGCAGCATTATCATCTGTAGACCGATTACTCTCGGATGCACTTTCCTTGATTGCCCGCTTAACCAGATTTACAACCTCATCTACATCAAACGGTTTAGAAAAAAATTCAAATGCACCACTTTGAAAAGCAGAAACAGCCCTGTCCAGATCAGAATAGGCGGTCATTATTATTACTGGAAGGTTTGGCGCCTTATTTTTAATTTCATTTAAAAGAGCTATCCCATCCATCTCCGGCATTCGAATATCGGAAATAATGACATCAGGAACTTCATTATTAAATCGTAATAACATCTTTTTAGGACCATCAAAACTTACCACATTTAAATCTTCTCTTGTAAGGGCTTTTTCCAATACCCATCTAATAGATTTATCATCATCAACTATCCAAATATTTTTTTTATCAATCATCTTTATTACTCAACGGAAGTAAAACTGTAAAGGTGGTTTTGTCATTCTCTCTTGAAAAATTAATAGCCCCGCCATGCAACTGAAGTAAAGATTGAGCAATAGATAAACCTAAGCCAGTACCTTCTGCCCTTCCAGTTACAAGTGGGTAAAATATTTCTTTCTCTATATCTTCAGGGATCCCGGGGCCATCATCAGTAATTTCTATTTGCGCGACCAGTTTGTGAAAATTCTTGCGG
Organism: Gammaproteobacteria bacterium; assembly: GCA_051275005.1. Lineage (GTDB taxonomy): Bacteria > Pseudomonadota > Gammaproteobacteria > Eutrophobiales > Eutrophobiaceae > Eutrophobius. The sequence continues at coordinate 43,990 of JBNMOP010000008.1, forward strand.
ATTGTGTATCGTCTTTTAATGCGTGTTCGTATCCAAATTTGACCATTCGCAGCAATAGCCTGTAACGCGTTTTGCATGATATTTATAAACACCTGAATCAATTGATCATTATCACCGTGTAATTCCGGTAAACTCGGATCGTAATCCCTGGTGATAGTCAATTCTGATGTTGATTCAGCCTTCGCCAGGTCAATGACATATTCAAGTATTTCATGCAGATTAACTTTAGATATTTCTGGTCTGGTCTCATGAACCAGCATCCTGTCAACAAGGTTTCGTAAGCGATCTGCCTCGTTAATAATAATTTGTGTATATTCGGTCAAACTTTTATCTTTTAATTCTCTCTCCAATAACTGTGCTGCACCGCGCAAACCGCCCAATGGATTTTTAATTTCATGGGCAATTCCTTTTAGTGATTTTCTCGCTGCATCATGGACAGCCGTTGTATTTTCCTCTCGCATTACCCGGGTGAACGATTCGGCATCTATCATCTCAACTATTATTTGCTGACAACTATCTCCTTCAATTACAGGCGTCACCATGCATCCAACCGTAATGGTTCTTTGATTATTCAAGTTCAGCTCGACACCCCAATCAGTATACGGATGCATATCAACCAGGGTCCTTTTCAAGTCTTCTGTTAATTTCTTGGAACCAGGAAGAAATTCTTCAAGTGTCTGACCAAACACTTTTTTTATACTTACAGACAAAAGAATTTCACCCGCGACATTAATACTTTGTAACCTAATATCCTTATCAAACACTAGAACAGAGGTGTTTATATTCTGGATCAAAGAATCAGGTGTTTTAATCAAATTGTTCATTTCATGTATATTGCACAATTTTGGTGCAAACCTGAAGAAGTATTCATACCTAACGAAAAGGTTTCATGATAATAATTATTAAAATTCAATAAGTTATAAGAACTATGCCAATGTTTATAGTTTATTGTTAATAATAGAGCAAGAAGCAGACCAGATTTTTAACTATGTCAAAAAAGAAAAGGTGGTATTCAGAAATTCCATACCAGGTAGGAGAAGTTATAGTTTAATTATCCTCCGCCGGCAGTAGATTGACGCATATGAAATATAACTGGCTCGGACGATTTAATGACATTCCCATCAGCACTTAGTATAGAAACACTTAGGTTGTGAGAACCTCTATCCAGCTCGTCGATACCAAACGTTTTTGACCTTCCTGTTTGAACCAGGTTTCCATCCAGATAATATGCAATTTTGTCACTAATTCGAATGTTAGGGACGACCTGAACCTGAATAATAAGTCTTCCTTCACTTCTAAAATAAGTTTCATCATTTTTAGGATATGTAATCAATAGTTGTGAATATGGATCTACTACTTCAGGCTTTTTTTGGCTAATTGGTACCAGATTTTTCAGGCCAGGGATCGTGATAACTTCCTTAACATCAACTTTTTCTGCATCGTCCGACGCTTGATCTGTGAATGTCTTGTTACCATCTTCATCAACCGTCATATAGACATCTTGCGCAAAGATTTGCGATGTCAATAAAATTGATACGATTAAAATCAGGTTAGCCATAGATTTAAGCATAGATGATAGTCTAGACACCGACAACACATAATTTGTTCCAGATTTTTACTCAATTACTTTATATAAAAAAAGCCCCCAGTAGGGGGCTTTCGTTATTTGTACATATATTTACTGAATTACAAACTGTAATACATTGAAAACTCAACTGGATGTGTAGTCATTCTAAAGCGGGTTACTTCTTCCATTTTCAGGGCAATATACCCATCGATTAAGTCATCTGAAAATACCCCGCCCGCCGTCAGGAAATCGCGATCAGCATCCAATGCCTCTAATGCACCGTCCAGAGACGAACAGACTGTTGGTATATCCTTTTCTTCCTCTGGAGGGAGATCATACAAATCTTTTTCCATCGGTGCACCGGGATCAATTTTATTTTGTATTCCATCCAGACCGGCCATCATCATAGCGGCAAAGCAAAAATATGGATTGCCACTGGAGTCCGGAAATCGAATTTCAATACGCCGTGCCTTGGGATTGGCGTCATAGGGAATACGACAGGATGCCGAACGGTTGCGGGCTGAGTAAGCCAACAATGTCGGTGCCTCAAAACCTGGCACCAAGCGTTTATAACTATTGGTACCTGCATTTGTAAAGGCATTTATTGCTCGTGCATGTTTGAATATTCCACCGATATAATGCAGGGCAGTTTCTGACAAACCACCGTACTTGTCACCGCTGAACAGGTTCTCACCACCTTTGAATATCGATTGATGAACATGCATACCACTTCCATTGTCACCCACCAATGGCTTCGGCATAAATGTCGCTGTCTTACCATAACCATGTGCAACATTTAGTACACAATATTTCAGCATTAATAGTTCATCTGCCTTACGGGTAAGGGTATTAAATCTCGTACCAATCTCACACTGACCTGCGGTAGCAACCTCATGATGGTGTACTTCCACAGGAACACCCATCATCTCCAGCGTTGTACACATCGCTGAACGAATATTTTGTAGTGAATCAACAGGAGGAACCGGGAAATATCCACCCTTAACAGCAGGACGGTGTCCGATATTTTGCTCTTCGTATGGCCTGTCGCTGTTCCAACTCCCTTCATCTGAATCCACTTCATAAAATCCACTGTTTAAATTATCTCCCCAGCGCACATCATCAAAGACAAAAAATTCAGGTTCCGGACCAAAATACGCCTTATCACCGATACCGGTTGAAATCAGATATTCTTCAGCTCGTTTTGCAAGGGATCTGGGATCACGAATATAGCCTTGCATAGTATGGGGTTCTAAAACATCACATCGAATATTGACAGTTGGGTCATCAAAAAATGGATCCAAATATGATGCATCCAAATCTGGCATTAATACCATGTCAGACTCATTGATACCTTTCCAGCCTGAAATTGATGAGCCATCAAACATCTTGCCATTTTCAAAAAAACCATCATCAATTTGCGAAACCGGGACGGTGACGTGTTGTTCCTTGCCTCGGGTATCACAAAAGCGAAGATCAGCATAACGCGCTTCATGCTCATTGATCAGCTCTTGAATCTTATTACTCGCCATATTATCTCTCCTAAGTATGTTATTTTTTATCTTAAATCAAAGCGTCTAGCTAGAGCTCCACGCGACAATGGCTATTCCTAACCCTCTCAATGCATGAACTGTGCCACCAGTTAAATCTGGTTTACACTAGTAAATACAATAAGTTAGAGTTGGTCTGACCAGTCCATACGCACCATATTAGTGCATATAGTCGTTGCCTGCACCATCTTGGTTCAATAAATGTATCAGTTTTTACCGTAAACAATTATGGCAGGATTTCTTCCCCTTGGTAAAGGTCTTCTATAGTCTCCCGCCGTCTAATTTCATACGTATCCTGTCCATCAACAAGCAATTCTGCCGCACGTGGACGGGCATTGTAGTTCGAGCTCATACTAAAACAGTACGCACCAACACCTAATATCGCCAGCAAATCACCCTCGTTTATAGAAAGCGTACGATTTAGTCCAAGTATATCTCCTGATTCGCAGATTGGGCCAACGATATCATACTGATCTTGATGTGCTTCAGATTCCTCACGGACGGATAAAATATCTTGCCATGCATCATAAAGCACGGGACGAATTAAATCATTCATAGCAGTATCAACGATGGCAAAATTTTTGTTCGGCAATTTTTTGATATATAAAACCCTGCACAGTAACAGACCTGCATTCCCAACTATGGAGCGACCAGGTTCAATCAGAATTTCTAGTGTTTCGTCCTTAACCATTTTGCAAATAGATTTAACAAATTCAGACGGAAGTGGTGGTTGTTCATCCTGATAGCGTATGCCCAGACCACCCCCAATATCTATATGGCGTATATTAATTTCCGCAGCAATTAGCTTTTGCATTAAATGGAGTATGCGGCTCAGAGCATCATGATATGGTCCGAGTGTCGTAATCTGTGATCCGATATGACAATCAACACCAACGATTTCAATATTTGCAAGTCCATTCGCTTCAATAAAAATGGCCTCTGCATCTTCATAAGCGATACCAAATTTATTATCTTTCAATCCTGTGGATATATATGGATGCGTAATAGGATCTACATCTGGATTCACACGAATTGATACCGGCGCCTTTTTGCCAATTTCTCCAGCAATAGTATTAATTAAGTGTAATTCAGAACGGGATTCAATATTCAGACATTTTACCCCGCATTCCAATGCTGCTTTGATCTCATCTGGACGTTTTCCAACACCAGAGAATACGATTTTTGATGGCTCACCACCTGCCTTTATAACTCTATGCAGTTCTCCGACCGAAACAATATCAAAACCAGAACCCATTCTTGCCAATAAATTGAGTATACCCAGGTTTCCATTCGCCTTTACTGCATAGCAGATCAAATGTGAACGGTCACCAAAAGCATGATCATATGATTGCCATTGGCTTTCGATTGCTGCCTTAGAATAGACATAGCAGGGCGTACCGTATCTTTTTTCGAGGTCAACCAGTGAGACAGACTCTGCATAAAGCAGACCGTTTGAATATTGAAATCCTTGCATTTGAATTTAACTGATAAATTTTACCAAGGTTTGAGATTCGGGAAGATATAAATCACCTTTCTGCCCACAAGCAGACAGTAAACTTAACACTAAAAAAAGCATTACCAATCTTATATACATATTTGTCACATTAAGCAGACTTGTGTTCACATTTCCGGTAAAAAGTTGAGCATATCAGAGATTGGTATTCAAGGTATATCAACTCATGATATGCAGATATTTA
>JBNMOP010000009.1:0-48755 GCA_051275005.1 Gammaproteobacteria bacterium
TGTTTGCGCGCCAGGGATAAATTCCATTACCAGGTAGCATATTTCGCCATCAACACCTGCATCGAATAAACTTAATATGCTGGGATGGGTCAATACACCAGCGGCATGCGCCTCATTGAAAAATAATTTTCGAAATCTCTTACCGTCTTCATTTTCGTTTATAAACTGAGGATGAGCGACCTTAATTGCAACGTGACGATCAGAAAATGGGTCATTAGCCTGGTAGACTGTGCCCATACTTCCTTTACCCACTTGACCTATGATTTCATATTTACCAATAATTTCAGGAGTAGATAGGACCGTATGAAATGTGCTGCCGTAATTTTGTTCTGTCTTGATATCATCCATATGCTTAACGTATTTCCCTTAGCATGAATTATTTTTTTGTAATAAAATACCTAGTGAATTATTTATATATATTAGTTAGTTACTTTTAAAACCGCAAGTAAAGCATATTATAAATTTAGAAACAAAATCTCTATGACAGCTACATCAAAATTTAACCTTAATTGTACGCGATGTTCAAGAATTGCAACGAATTTAGTTGAGATAAGAAAAATTTATCCAGATTATCATGCTAAACCAGTGCCATCCTTTGGTGATAAAGCACCATTATTACTTGTAGTTGGACTAGGACCTGGCCTACATGGCGCGAATGCAACAGGTAGACCGTTTACTGGTGATTATGCAGGGATACTACTATATAAAATGTTGTTTGAATTTGGCTATAGCAATTCAGCTGAATCAATAAGCACTGATGATGGCTTGATACTTAATAATTGCAGGATAACCAATGCTGTAAAATGTTTGCCCCCAGGAAACAAACCATTAACCAATGAAGTTATAAATTGTAACTCTTACTTAAATGCAGAAATTAATTCTCTACAATATAATCTTATTATTCTCGCACTTGGTACCGTTGCTCATGGAGCCGTTATTCGCGCCCTGGGATTAAAACAAAAAGATTATAAATTTTCGCACAACACGGTACATTCGTTAGGAGGGGAGAAAACCTTGTTGGATTCGTATCATTGTAGTCGATATAACACATCGACCAAGCGACTGACCGAAGAAATGTTCAGGGATGTTTTTCAAACTGCATCAATGCTTCAAAATGGATAAAAAAACATTTAATAATTTTGTCAAAACATTAACCCCGCACCCGGGTGTTTACCGTATGTATGACAATGAAGATCAAATTATTTATGTTGGTAAGGCAAAAAACCTCAGGAATCGAGTAAGTAGTTATGTTTCGAAATCACATGATTCTGCAAAAACACGCGCTATGGTCAACAATATTGCTTCAATTGAAATTGTAGTTACAAATACTGAAGCAGATGCATTATTGTTAGAAATCAACTTAATCAAAGAGTTTAAACCACGTTACAACGTCGTTTTTCGCGATGACAAAAGTTATCCTTATTTATACTTATCTGATGATGATAACTTTCCTCGTTTAAGTTTTTATCGAGGCGCACGTAAAGGTAAAGGTAAATATTTTGGCCCATATCCTAGTGCAGGTGCTTCAAGAAGAATTTTAAATCTAGTGCAAAAATTATTTCAACTACGTCAATGCGATGATACATTTTTTAAAAATCGCAGCCGTCCTTGTTTGCAATATCAAATAAATCGATGCAGTGCTCCTTGCGTGGGGTACATATCAAGTAAAAATTATGCAAACGATATTAATTTAGCAATGCTCTTTATGGAAGGGAATAACAAAAAAGTAATTAAAGCTTTAACCGAACCAATGCTAGAAGCATCTAATAAATTAGAATTCGAAACGGCGGCCAGGTATAGAGATCAGATTGTGACTTTACGTCAATTTCATGCTTCACAGGATATTAATTCATCCAGTACTGAAGCGGACATCATAGCTTGCTATAGAGAAACAGACATTGCATGTGTACAAGTATTTTTAATTCGTGGTGGTTTAAATCTCGGTAATAAATGTTTTTTTCAATCCCTAAAAATGCAAGAAACGCCGGAAGAACTAATGAGTATATTCATTAAGCAATATTACCTGGGTGATCAAAACAATAAAGAAATGCCTGCAAATATTTATGTTAGCCATAAACCTACTGACTCAGAGTTATTGGAAAAGATTCTTAGTAAAAAACTGAATAAAAATATTCGTATAAAAAGTCAAGCACGTGGAGAGAAGGGTAAGTTAATTAGAATGGCAATGGACAATGCAAATATTGCATTAAAACATCGCCTGGCACAAAATTTACGATATCGTGATCGACTAGATGCGTTAACAAAATTTCTAGCCAATGAAGACCAAATTAATCGAATAGAATGTTTTGATATTAGTCATTTAAGCGGCAATGAAACTGTTGGTTCCTGTGTAGTCTTTGGTAGTGATGGCGCCATTAGATCAAACTATCGTAAATATAACATACAAGGTGTTACAGCTGGTGATGACTATCAGGCAATGGCACAGGTTGTAAACAGACACTACATGAAAATTAAAAAAGGGGATGGAATATTGCCCGATTTAGTGCTAATCGATGGTGGTAAGGGACAAGTCTCCATAGTTAATGAAGTCTTAAAAGAATTACAACTTGATGAAGCAGTTACCTTGTTAGGAATTGCAAAAGGACCTGCTAGAAAAGCAGGATTGGAGACATTGATATTATCTGATGGTAAAAAGCTTGTTCGCTTAGGAGAAGACTCGATAATATTACACTTATTACAGGAAATTCGTGACGAAGCTCACCGGTTTGCAATTACCGGGCATCGTCAAAGAAGAAAAAAGAAAATTATTCAATCTCCGTTAGAAACTATTGAAGGAATAGGGCATAAACGTAGACAAAAATTGATCCTCCATTTTGGAGGTATACAAGGTATAAAAAAAGCGGGGCAGGCAGAATTAGCACAGGTGCCAGGAATTAGTAAGCAGCTAGCCTACAAGATTTACGATACACTTCATAAATTATGAATATACCCAATTCAATTACCCTTTTCAGGATTGTTCTCATTCCTGTGTTTGCTATTATTTTTTACCTTCCATTTGATTGGGCGACACAAGTAGCATGTATGATCTTTACCATCGCAGCATTGACAGATTTACTAGATGGATATTTAGCAAGAAAGCTGGGACAAATATCTAAACTGGGTGAATTTCTTGACCCCGTTGCAGATAAACTAATGGTAGCGGTTGTCCTGGTCTTGCTCGTTGCGCGTGATCCTGGGTTAATAATGGTGATACCCGCTGCGGTCATTATTGGAAGAGAAATAACGGTATCTGCGTTACGAGAATGGATGGCCGAACTGGGTGCCCGAAGCAAGGTTGCAGTATCGATATATGGGAAAATAAAAACTATTACACAAATGGTTGCATTAATATTGTTGATATATCGCCAGGATTTATTCGGAATTCCTATATATAACATAGGCATAGTTTGTCTATATATTGCGACGACATTGACTCTATGGTCAATGCTGCAATATATAACCAGCGCATGGCCTAAAATTAGAGAATCAAATACAAAACAGTAACTTACAAGATCAGTGATTGACAGTTCGCTTGGCATCGTTAGAATGTGCGGACTTTTTAGTTACTAACTGCGCCACAAATGTATATTTGATGTAGCAAAGGCGTAGAGTTCGGCATGTGATGTTTAATAAGGATTTATGCGGGAATAGCTCAGTTGGTAGAGCGTATGCTTGCCAAGCATAAGGTCGCCGGTTCGAACCCGGTTTCCCGCTCCAGTTTGAGATTAGCCCCGGAATATCCCGGGGCTTTTACTTTACGCTCAATACTTGTCTCTGAATTATGGCTGGGTGGCAGAGGGGTTATGCAGCGGCCTGCAAAGCCGTGGACGCCGGTTCGAATCCGACCCCAGCCTCCATTTTTCTGAAGATTACTGGTTTGGCCTCAGTTTTCTGAATCAATCAGAATAGTCCCACAGAACAGTTTTCAATCTCTACTTGGCTTATATAGATCAAGTAGGGATTGCATCGTATTCGGTCGTAAAAATATTCAAAATACTCGAATGGACGATACAGGGTTCAAGGGGTAATTCAACTGTGGCGAAAACCCTACAAATATCAATCAAGCCTGTTTATTAGATAAAAGAAGCTGTCCAGGAGAGGCGAGCGCTAAATCTCTATTTGAGAGATATTATTGAATCAATAGTGGAGATTGAAGAAAGATAGCTTGGATAATAAGGGTCATTAATCTCAACAGAAAATCCGTAAATAATAAGAGTTAACAACAGCATTATCCAGTTAGTCGACCGCATAGGCGTAATGTTTTTTTGTTTATCATAAAGTTACAGACTGGACAGGGCATTAGGCTTAGATTTTTAGGTGAGAACAAGCTCAAGATGGATATTCCTGATATACTTTCGACCATCGGGAAGCGATTTCCAAGTAACCTCATTACGAAGGAGAAACCCATGAGTAAGAAACTAACTGAACGAAGGAAATTCCTAAAAAGCAGCGCCGCGTTAGCCGGTGGTTTGGCAGCAGGTGCGACACAGTCCGCGAGTGGACAGATGTCAATGCCCGAAAAATACATCAAGGGCAGTGATGATCTGGTCGCCTATGGCGAGCGTTCCAGTTTTGAGACCGCGGTGCGCGAGTCGCATGGCAGACCCCATTCGCCCGATGCCTTTGGGTTGGTTAAGCATGTGGCGACACCGATACAGGAATCAGTAGGGGTGATTACACCATCCGCACTCCACTATGTCGCGACAACCCGGGGTCACTACGTGCCGGACATCGACCCAAATAAACATCAGCTCATGATCCACGGCATGGTAGACCGTCCATTAAGTTTCACGCTACAAGATCTGAAACGTTTTCCATCCGTCACCCGCCTTCATTTTGTAGAGTGCGCGGCAAACCGTCCGAGTATCGGAGCCAAGACCATAACTGAATCCCACGGCTTGACCAGTTGCGCCGAATGGACCGGGGTGCTCCTGTCCACCTTGCTTAAGGAGGCTGGAGTGAAAGGATCCGCATCATGGATCATTGCCGAAGGGGCAGAGGAAGTGAAGGGAACGTCTAGCATTCCTATGGCGAAGGCCATGGAAGATAGTCTGGTGGCTTACGGCATGAATGGTGAGGCGGTGCGTCCCCAACAGGGTTATCCGTTGCGCTTGATGGTTCCCGGCTTTGAAGGGATCTTTAACGTAAAATGGCTGCGGCGAATCAAGGCAGTGGACAAGTACTGGATGACCTACAACGACTACGGGCATCTTCGACAGAATGATGTAGATGCTGCGTTGGGTTACACGGTCGGACCGAAATCGGTCATCACCTTTCCCAGCTCGGGACAGCAGTTACCCGACAAGGGATTCTACGAGATCAGCGGTCTGGCCTGGTCTGGTGGGGGTGCCATACGGAGGGTAGAGGTATCCACCGACGGTGGCAAAAAATGGAAAGATGCGCAGTTTGTAGGGACGCCGCAACGCATGGCCCACACCCGGTTTACCTTACCCTGGACCTGGGACGGATCCGAGAGCATGCTGCTTTCCCGTTGCACGGATGAACTGGGCAAGGTTCAACCAACGCGGGCCCAGGTTGCCAAATTCTTTGGTATTCCAGTGGATCCGTCATATCGGGTTCCGGGCAGGGACAATTCCATTCAGACATGGCGTGTAGCGAGCGACGGGAGCGTCCACAATGCGTATTCTTAGTCTCCTCTCCCTAGTAATGTTGTTACACGGGGGCTTTGCACATGCACAATCCACGTTCGGTATCGGAAGCACTCCGAGTGAAGCGCAATTAAACGCCTGGGATATAGATATCAGTCCTACAGGTGAGGGGCTGCCACCTGGTCGTGGAAGCGCCAAAGAAGGCGCAGCAGTTTTTGCAAATAAGTGTATAGGCTGTCATGGTAATGAAGCGGTTGGAGGCCTCGCGCCCAGATTACTAAAAGCCGAAGTGGGGCCAAATGCTGATCCCTGGGAATATGGGAAGGTACTGCCAATCCGCTCACCGTACGCGCCCACAGTATGGGACTTTATCAATCGCGGTATGCCTCTGGGCCAAGAGGGGACCCTCAGCGCCAATGAAGTCTACTCACTGACTGCCTATTTGCTCAACATAAACGGTGTCATCCCGGAGGACGCGGTAATGGACGCCAAGAGCCTGCCGAATGTGAAGATGCCAAACGTCGAGAATTGGGCCCCCTTGCCGGATTACGAGCCTGGAATGGATAGACTGAAAGGATATCCCTACTAGATCTGCATCAGATATTAGCAATCAACGTCTATTTTTTACTCAAGACGAAGTGAGATTTAAAATATTTATGTCTGGTAGCTTTAATCTCTACTTAAGGGGCATAAGCAGAAATTCAAAATAATTATTAATGGGTGTTTTCTGACACAATTAAACAGGGTATGATTCGTGCCTTTTCGATGTGAGGCATTAACCCATTGGGGGTAAATACCCGAGTCATAATTAATAACTATGTTTTGATCTATTAGACACCGATTAATGTGACTACAACCCTGCCTTCATATTTCTGTTACATATAATGTTTACAACCTCAAGCCCGGGTGGTGGAATTGGTAGACACAAGGGACTTAAAATCCCTCGGTAGAAATACTGTGACGGTTCGAGTCCGTCCCCGGGCACCATTATAAAACAATATTTTACAGTATTTATCTAATGTAATTTCTATATAAAATCTGCGAATAATTAGAAAGGAAGCCAGAAAATTGAAATGCATGAATGGCAACTATCTGGTTATAGCACTCTCTCTTTTGTTGTACACACCTATCGTATTATCTAATGAACATATAAATCAGGATATCCCTGATGCTTCTATAGTGTCAGATAATGATTACACTAATTATCCAGCGAGTTTCTTTGTGCGATTTCAGCCTATAACCGCCTTGGATATGGTCAATCAGGTCCCGGGATTTCAACTCGATGATAATATTGACGGCGAACGTGGATTCGGTAATACATCCGGAAATTTATTGATTGATGACCGCCGACCCAGTGCAAAACAGGACAGTTTGTCGGCAATTTTAGCCCGTATCCCGGCGGAATCAGTTGAGCGCATAGAACTAATTCGTGGGCAGATCAGAAATATCGATTTACGCGGACAATCTACCATAGTCAATATTGTTCTCAGAGAGGATACCACCGCAGCCGTACAGTGGAGGACACATCTTGAAAGACGTTTCAATTATGGTCATGTGGCGCCGGCAGGAACTATCTCCCTGTCTGATAAATGGCAGGATATTGAATATAACATTGGTCTGGAGGCTCAACACCAACCGTTTGGTCGGATCGGTATGGATGAAATCATCAACCCAACTGGTGACCTCACTGAAATACGTTTTGATGGTGTGGAAATAAGAAACAATTTTGTTAAAGGGAATTTTAATGCGGCGTCTTTGTGGGGCAAAACTCTGTTTCAGCTAAATTCCAACATTCGTTTCGAGAAAAATAAAGTAGCAACAGTCTCACGCCGTGTACCCCAGATTTTGGGAAGTACACCAAGACGAGATCTTGTGGCGGAAGATGAGGATAGACCCTCCTTTGAGGCGGGGTTCGATGCTGAGCGCGATCTTTCACAAAACCTAACCGGCAAGTTAATTTTTCTCTATAACCAAAATAGTGCGGATAGCCTCTCCACACAACGCAATATTAATAACAAAGGCATACAAACGTTACTCCGGGAAGCGAATAGCCAGGTCGATACATCTGAGACAATAGCGAGACTGGAATTTGACTGGTCAGGGATATCTAATCACCTGATTCAGGGCAACCTTGAACGCGCCTTTAATGTCTTAGATAGTTCATTGCTGCAGACCGATGATTCCGGGGCAGGTCCGGTCATTATCGATGTGCCCGGTGCCAATTCGAGGGTCGAGGAGATCCGTTGGGATTTTCTGCTAAAGGACACATGGGTGCGTGGTCAGTTTGAATTTGATTATGGTATCGGTGCAGAAGCATCAACGATTACACAAAGTGGCGATGTGGTGTCTAAAAGAGATTTTTTCTTTATCAAACCACAGGTGGTCGTGACTTACGCTACAAATGCGGGTGATCAGACCCGACTAAAGATGGCAACGGAAGTTTCACAACTGGATCTCAAAGGTTTTGTCAGTGCAACTGTATTTGACGAAGATGATTTGGCCTTGGGAAATCCTAATATTCAGCCTGATACCACCTGGGTGCTTGAACTTACACAGGAGAAACGATTTGGCGATGATGGCGTAGTCAGACTCACGGCATTTCATCACTGGATATCCGATGTGCTGGATTTGTTGCCACTAAGTACACGTTTTGAGGCCCGGGGAAATATTGGTGATGGGCGACGCTGGGGGGTGGAACTGGATACGACGATACCATTGGATAGATTAGGCCTGGTGGATGCAAAGCTTAATTTTAAGGCACGTTGGCAGGATTCTACCGTAGTCGATCCGGTAACTGATAAAAATCGGGTACTTTCAATCAAAGGAAGTTCAGGAGGGGGCATTCGATTTAATAATGAAAATAAGTATGCTGTCTTTGTTAATTACCGACAGGATTTCCAAACAGCACGGGTTGCCTGGGGTTGGAGTGTAATTGAGCGGGCAGAAAGGTTCCTGTTCAAGGCCAACGAATTAGAAATTTTTGATGAAGGGATGGCGTTAACTGCCTTTATAGAAACCACGCGCTGGTTCGGCGTTAAAATGCAACTGTCAGGCGAAAATATTCTTAACTTTGAAGAGGAACGTATTCGTACAATATTTACTGAGGAACGAGACCTTTCACCTCTTGCAGCTACACAACTGCGACACCGTACCCGCGGTGCTCAACTATTTTTTACCGTCAGCGGTGCCTTTTAAAGATTATATAAATTAAAAAATTCATAATTTTCAATTAGTTTGCACAAAGTCCTCGCCGAAATGCTGTAGATTACAGTCCCAATATTAACCCTTGGAAGGAATGCATGAAGATTCAGACGGACAGATATATGGACAGAGAGAAATGAAGTACCGAAAATTATTTTCTATTGGCAATATTATTCTCGTTGTCAGTCTTGTATTTCCGCAACTGCCTCAAGCGCAGCAAACAACAGCTATCAACGATCAGCCAATACTTGAGGATGAAATCCTTGAACGGGATCTGGTAAGTTACCCAGTCAGTTTTTTTGACCGCTTTCAACCTATAACTGCCCTGGATATAGTAAATCAGGTGCCTGGATTTCAACTGGAAGGTGGTTTTAATAACAATCGTGTCAGGGGATTCGCCAATACCCCTGGTAACGTCCTCATTGACGATCGCCGGCCAAGTGCAAAACGAGATTCCCTGGGGGATATCCTCACCAGAATACCGGTAGCATCAATCGAACGCATCGAATTAATCAGGGGGCAGGTCCGAGGAATCGATCTCAGGGGTGATTCAGCAGTTGTAAATATAATATTACGTGAAGGCATACCTGCTTCCGTGCAATGGGAGACCGGCATTAGACAAACGTTTGGATTCGGAGGCGTAACGCCAAGTGGAAGAATTTCATTAACGGATAATTGGAAGGGCATTGACTACAACGTTGGTATTAGAGGCAGGCGTAACTCTGTCGGCCGCATAGGCACCGAGGACATATTCGATCCTGCTGGGAATGTAATAGAAAGCCGGCTGAATGATCGGAACAACAGGAATACTTTTATTACGACAAACCTGAATGCCTCTGCATGGTGGGGTGAATCCTTTATCCAGGTTAATACCAATTACACTCATGGTAAACGCCGGACGTTTACTGACTCAGTGAGAACTGATGAGCTGACTAATATCCGGGAAGATATTTTCTTTGATAATGTTGAGACCCAACCCAATTATGAATTTAGTCTGGATATCGAACGTCTGTTATTTTCTAATTTCCAGATGAAGGGAATTTTCCTCTATGTGAAGGGCGATGAGGAATCAAGTGATATACAACGCGATACTCAAAGTACTGGCCAGCAGAGCTTGTTCAGGGAGGCAATAAGCACTCGGGGTTCCAATGAAGTTATTGGCAGACTGGAATTTGACTGGTCGGGGTTCTCCAATCACGCCATACAAGCAAATTTGGAAAGGGCCTACAATGTCCTCGATAGCACCCTGGAGCAAACCGATGACACGGGTTCAGGATCCGTCATCGTCGATGTGCCCGGGGCTAATTCCAGGGTAGAGGAAATACGTTGGGATTTTCTCTTGAAGGACACCTGGTTACTGGGACAGTTTGAGTTGAATTACGGCCTGGGCGCAGAAGCCTCTACCATAGCCCAAACAGGTGATACCGAGCTGACCAGAGACTTTTTCTTTCTCAAACCCCAAGCAATATTGACTTACTCATCGGTCAATAGCGATCAAACGAGACTCCAGATTGTCCGTGATATTGCTCAGCTTGACCTGGAAGATTTTGTCAGTGCTACTGAGTTTCTAGATGATGACGTGGCTCTGGGAAATCCAAACATTAAACCTGACGCAACATGGAAACTGGAAATTAGCCAGGAAAAGCGTTTTGGCGGGGACGCCGTAGTCAAACTGACAGCATTTCATAATTGGATCTCCAATGTGTTGGACTTGTTGCCACTATCACCAACCTTTGAAGCAACGGGGAATATTGGCGATGGTCGACGTTGGGGGCTGCAATTGGAAAGTACCGTGCCAATGGACTGGATGGGATTGGCTGCAGCAAAGCTGGATATCAAACTCCGTTGGCAAGATTCCACTGTCGTTGATCCGGTAACAGGTGAAAACAGGATGCTCTCAGTAGGGTTTGTATCCGGTGGTCCTGTATTCTTTAATATTGAGAATAAATACGGTATAGAGATCGATTACCGGCAGGATTTTCAAGATCAGAAAATAGCCTGGGGTTGGCACATCGGTGAAAGGGCAAAACAACTGCGGTTCAAGGTCAACGAGCTGGAAATATATAATGAAGGCATGGAATTTCGTACCTTTGTTGAGACGACTCGATGGGCTGGGATTAAAATCAGGATCAGCGGAGAAAATTTGCTTGATTTTGCTGACATTCGCGACCGCAGGATATTCTCCGGTGAACGTGATTTAACGTCGCTGGAATCAAGACAATTTCGTGACCAGACACGCGGAATACGTCTATCATTGTCATTAAGTGGTAATTTCTAAAGGGCAGATATTCCTGTCAGCTATACCTTTGAAGACACAATATTACTCAAATATATCACATTAGATTACAGTTGGTACTGGAAGTCTTATCCTATGGAAAGCGTGTGCGTAGGATAGTGGGGTAAGATAATTGTTAAGTTACAGTTAAAATTTTTAATACTATTAAAATTTTTAATACTATATTTAGAGTTATATTCGGCATAATTTAATTGATAAAAATGACGAATGCTGTGGGAGTATTTATACTGAAAACTATGGCTATTAATATAATCAGTAGAATTGTCTTCATACTTCTATTGCTTATGATTAATCAGGCGATAGCACAAGTAGATTATCGCGACGTACCAATGCAATCAGAATTTCATTTTGCCCGTCTGGCATTTGGCGCAAATGGACGTCAATTTTCCAATTATGGTGGTGAACCCTGGCTCAGAGACTGGCCAGATGCGGAATATCATTTTCTGCAAGGTCTACGTCGATTGACCCGTATTAGTGCGGAAGGGGAATACCGCCAGGTTAGTCTGATCAATGACGCCCTGTTTGATTATCCTGTGATCTATGCCGTTAAGGTAGGGTACTGGTCTTTGGATACGCAGGAGGTAATGCGCCTGAGGGAATACCTGTTACGGGGAGGGTTCCTGATAGTTGATGACTTTCATGGACCGAATGAATGGGCCCAGTTTGTCACCTCATTGCGCAAGGTATTTCCCGATAAACCGATAGTGGATATACCTGATGATGATGAGATATTTCATGTGCTCTATGACCTGGATGATCGATCACAAATTCCAGGTAGAAATTCTGTATACAATGGTGTCACCTGGGAACATCCCCTGGGAATTCCTGAATACTGGCGGGCCGTCTATGACGAAGATGGGCGTATCATGGTGGCAATCAATTTTAATATGGACGTGGGCGACGCATGGGAACATGCAGACGATGCCTTCTATCCGGAACCCATGACTGCCTTGGCATACCGTGTTGGTATAAATTATATCATCTATACAATGACACATTAGTTGCCAAAAATAAGACTGTTCTGTTACCTTTTCAAAATTCTGCGGCAATTATCGAGAGAGTGATAAATATCACAACAGTATGATCCAGTAGTCGATATACTGAATACATCAGCGATTGTTTACTAAG
Source organism: Gammaproteobacteria bacterium (assembly GCA_051275005.1). Lineage (GTDB taxonomy): Bacteria > Pseudomonadota > Gammaproteobacteria > Eutrophobiales > Eutrophobiaceae > Eutrophobius. Next base: position 12,235 of record JBNMOP010000009.1, read on the forward strand.
ATAAAGGATGGCGCCAACCGATGAAATTAAATTTACTATGTTATGTAACGATACTTTTGCTTACAGCCTGTATGGATAACAGTAGTAACGAAAATGCCTTCCAGACACAGATTGATGCAATAGATAAGGCCGAGGAAGTAGAGAATAAGATCCTTGAAGCTGCCAAACTTCAAGCTGAGGCTATCAATAGAGAAACCGAATAAGGTCGCTTGCTAAGTTAGTCTATCAATCCCATATCATTTCCCGAATAAGCCTTTCAATGTGTTTTTAACGCCATCAATGGCTTTTTCGCCTGCATTTTGCTCTTCGTTTTGCCCACTACTCTCCACGGGTGTAGCGGGTTGTGAGGCGCTTACAATTCCCAGAGCGGTATTACAGGGTTCAGGGTCGTTACCTGCCTTACTGAACAGACCTTGCGCTAATAATGACAACCCGCCTGTCACCACTGCGACACCGGCAGAGGCCCCAGCCTTAAGGGCATTGGCGGCATCAATTTCTGCCTTCGGGTTTGCCAGAGTGCCTCCGATCTTGGCCGCACCTGCAATGCTACTCAGGTTCAGTCCAACTCCTTCCATAGCATAGGGCCTGACACCCAGGTTTATTGCCTCGGTCTTAAGGTTAATCTCGCCACTCCCTACCATATACATCTTGCTTGTCTGAATCGCGATCTGACGATCAAGTTTGATCATGCCATCACTAATGGGCAGATTGATCACGGCGCATTCCAGCAGAGTTGAAGCCTCTTCACCCGAGAGGGGATTAAGTTTATTAAACGTAGACAAGAGGATATCTGCTCCAAACAAATCGATACTGTCATTGGGAATAGTGGCTTCACCCACCTTAACCAACAAATTACCGTTATAGCTGCCCATTATCTCTGCCACGGTTTTACCTAGACCACTACCGTTAATCGAAATATCTGTTGATCCCCCTGCAAACCATCGGTCTTCTTCATGAGGCAAAAATTCAAGCATGATTTCACTACCGTTAATATTAGTTGTTAAGGTTGCCGTATTATTGTTACCTGATTTTATACCAATATCGGTACTTAATTTGCCACCAGCCAGGCCCGAATCAGTAACGACTTGCAGGTTACCGCCCAGTAACTTTACTGATAATTGATTATCCTCCAGGACAAAAGAAGGTAAAACCAATTCTTGTGTAGAGAAGTTTAGATTTGCATTCACGCTAGATAACTCAGAAAGAGGGAGTTCATCACGAGGAAATAAAAACTCCTGCTCTTCGGTTGTTTCACTCATGAATGGTCTGATATCTATTGAGGGTGATGTTAACTTTGCGCTTATTGACGGGATATCACTGCGCGTATTTAAACCAATCGTCCCAGAAAATGAGGTATCACCAAGTTGTAAAACAATGTTTTCTACGGAAATTTCCTGTGGATCATTAAATTTAACTAATCCAGAAAAATTCATAGGCCCTATATCTGGGAGTTCTGATCCAGACATCCCATTCAGATCAGCAAGAGAAGACAACGCTGCTGTGATGGTGATATTAGCAGTAGGGGTCTGCGTAACGCTGGCTAGACTACCTGTGGTTGTGAATTCCAACTCACCTAATTCACCTTTTATCTCCAGGGTAAATTCATCACCGGCTAATATTGTATCGATAGCGTCTATTGTTCCCACAATAGATATAGGAATGTCATCATAATCAGCCGCTAATTCAAAGCTTAAAGGGGCCTCTAACTCTGTTATGGAGGTATTAAATGACTGGATATCAAATTCTGACACAGACTCCACAGCCTGGTCACGGTACGATAGATGGGCGTTAACAATCTCTATCTTTTCAATTGAGATTGGGGGTAGGGAGCCAGACGCTGCTTCTGCATCCACAGCAGGTGATGAAGCTACTTCATCAAGCACCCAATTACCGCTGCCTGTACTATCTTTTTCTAGATTAATATTTGTATCATGCAGAATAAATTCATTTATATGTATTGACCCTGAGAATAATCGAATTAATGACACGCGGGCCTCAACCCGTCCGACTTCCAGCATATTTTGATCCGTGCCCCAGGTTGCATTTCCCAGGCTAATACCGCTAACGGTAATAGACGGCGTGAGAGATACAGCGATCCCAAGGTCACCTTCTATGTTGAATTCACGACCAGTTTGTTCACTAACCGCCTCGATAAGGCTGGGTTTGTATTGATTTACATCCAGTGTAAATAAAAATATAACAACACCTACTACAATAACTATTAGTGCTAAACCACTGATTTTAATAAATATTTTCATTATTTCTCTAATAACTACGGTTGTCAAGATTTTGATTCATACTAGATAAAAAGCAATATTGCCATAATCAGTATTAAAGTTATATTAGTTAACATCGACAATAACCTAAAACACTAATTATTTTAACTATGACTAAATTTACACAAATTATACTCTTAATATCACTGTTAATACCGATTACATCATTTACGCATGATCTTACACCTATAACTCGAAAGATATTAAATTTGGAAAAACAGCAATATCAGTTAAATCTTGCAATAGTGGGTGTTAAACAGGAAATCGTAAGAGTGACGGTTTTTATTAGATGATATCCAAATGATTATTCCTATAGACAACAGTATGAATTTCACCTGGCACGGTATCAAGATATGAATACCGATCTACAAAAAAAACCTGGAGTTGAATTACTCACGTTCTAGGAAGAGGTTACTTTCTCGTTGAATAAAACTTATAAGGTACGAGGGCAGTTATAGTGATAGATAAATTACATTGATTTTAGATGGCTTGGTACATACATTTTTAATTTAACATAATATACATTATGCGCACTACATGGTTAGGTTGCATAGTCTCTTAAATATAAAGAAATCAGTTGTAATATCAATAGAATTATAATTAAATAAATGTTCTATTCTTCTGTTTTAATTGTGTTTTATATGTATTATTTTTGGAGTTATAGGTGAAGAATAAAATTAAACTCAGTATCGCCCTTGATAGATACGATAGGCATTTTCCGTTTTTTGACGGGACGGTGAAAATTCCAGACGAAATCAAACTCGATGTGAAACAAGTTGGCCAGAGTGTCCAACTTAGAGATGGTATCGACCGTCATGGTCGAATGTTACATGACGAGGAATATGATATTTGTGAATTCTCAATGTCGAGTTTTCTCATGGCCAAGGCCAGAAACCTGCCTATCGTTGGTATCCCAGTGTTTCCTCGTAGATTGTTCAGCCAGAGCCAAATGTGGGTCCATCCTGACTCGAATCTATGGTACCCAAGGGATTTGATTGGGAAAAAGGTCGCTTTGAGCTCATTTCAGACCACATTATCATTACTGGCTAAGGGAGACATGAAATTTTACTATGATACCCCGTGGGAGGAAATTCATTGGTTGCTTACGAGAAAGGAAAAGGTAGATTTCTCAGTAAAACAAGGGGTTAAGGTAGATTTTATCGGTAATAGACAGAATTTAGGTGTCATGTTGGATGCCGGTGAGATTGATGCATTTTTCTTACCACATCCGCCCAGTTCTGTGATGAAGGGTGAGACTGCAGCCCGTCGTTTATTCGCAGACTGTCAGTCAGAAGAACTAGCCTATTACCAGGAATATAAGGATTTTCCTATTATGCACGTGATTGCCATCCGCCAATCACTATTGGATAAGGAACCCTGGTTGGCTAATGTCATCATGGATATGTTTAATGAGGCCAATAGAATTGCTAACGAGTATTACGAAGATCCAAACTGGTCACGTCTTGCCTGGGGTCGGCATTATTATGAACTGGAACGTTCAAAATTTGGTGAAGACCCGTGGTGTAATGGTTTTTCTCGTAATCGTACAAATGTAGAGCGATTTATCAAATATTCACACGATCAGGCCATGATAGAGGTACCCTATCCTCCTGAAAGCCTGTTTGCTGAACAAACCCTCGATACTTGAATATTGCTATTTTTCAAGACTGTAAAAGACATCCATCCCCATGCTCTCGGTACTGCTTTTTGCCTCCAGAGACCATTTTTTGCTTAAGTTGTAACGTATTTTTGCAGTACTAAACGATTCCATCAAGCCAACCACATAACTGATATAGATCTTCGGGGTAATATATTTACCTACGGTCAACGAGGCATTCTCGCCACCCGAGTCCGAGCTCAGTTCAAATTGGTCCAGTCCAAATGTGGAATACAGGCTCTTAGTAAGAAAACCACTATTTTTTATGCCCATGGCCGTGGCCGCACCGATCAGATTTGTGCCTTCGCCAGAGGTCAGTGAGGTCAAAGGCCGACCAAAGACAATATATGAGAGGATTTCTTCATCTCTTAGCGAAGGAGTAGAAATCAGTGTCACCTGAGGGTCAGAAAGAAAGCCGGTAACAGTTAAACCCGCGCTGACCTCAGTGCCGATATTCCTCATTGCTGTGATCAGAAGTTCCGGATTATCCAGTCGTTGATTTCTGTATATTACCTTGCCATCTTTAATAGTCAGGTCCTGTCCATAGGCCTCATATTTAGCATTAACAATATTCACCTCACCATTACCCAGGAGCTCGCCATTTTGTGAGGAGAAAATTCGTAGTCCACCAGTTAAATTGCCGTTAATACCTTGTCCCTTAATTTGTATGTCATCTTTAAAACTAATGTACAGATTAATCTCTGAACGGGATTGGGGTTTATTATCGAGGGGACGATCTGCCATGACCATATCGGCCGACAGTCTTGTGCTTTGTTTAATTTCATTTAGATCAACGAGAGCATCAGTAATCTCTATGCTACCGCTAAGACTGGTTTTATCCTTGCTTAACTCGATTACAAGATCTGAATTGGCATTGGCACGGACCTCTGGGGTGTTGATCAGTTCGAAATTATCACCTTTTATAGTGGCTGAAAGTGAATGTTGATTCTGGTCCTGAGTGATTATTTCAGTATTAAATAGTACTTGCCCCTCGCCTGATTTAGCCTGCCCTGCAATCTCAAATTTCTCTCCCAATGCCGGCTGTCCTTTAAGATTTATATCAGATAATTCAATACCAAATTCCGGTAGTATTAAGCCTGCTTCTTCAATTATCAGGTTGCCCGCCAGAACTGGTTGCACGAGTTTTCCATCAGCAGATAAATTCATCGCCAATTTCCCTGATACCTCATCCAGCTGCGGCAGAATAGTTGAAACAAAGGACAAATCATTCACCGTCCAGTCTAGCTGTCCTTGCATATCTAGGTCGGCGTAATCCATTGAAGAGACTATAAATGGTGAAACAGTTATATTGGCTTTCAGTGGCTGCAACTGGCTGTTGGCAGATTGAATTATCACGTGGCCATCCAGTACCTCATTTTCCAGTAGCATTTGACCGCTTAAAGTTTCCAGTGTGAACTCCTGAACGTTATCATTATCTATCTGAAATCTGATACTGCCAGTATTTGAAAGTATGCTTGCGTTCGCCCTCAGGGGACCGGCAACAGTCTGGCTTGCCTTTAATTTTATAAGGGCAGTTCCTGATGTGCTTATACCTTCAGGTAGATATGGATTGATATATTCATAGGAGACATCCGCCGCATCGATGGCGGCATTCCAGCCATCTACTGCGTCCCATGCTGTTTCAGCACAAACTGATGTTGCATTTTCACGCAAGCATGCCCGCGCCAGTTCTGCCAGATTCTCAGCTATTTTTATATTAAATGGATCATCACTGACCCAGACGTGATCTTTAAACTCAACGCTCAGGTTCTGTGTTAGCCCTTGCCAGTTTAGCTCGGTATAAGCACCCTCCCCGTTAAGTTTAAGATCGGCAAGTGAACTGTACATTTGAATATCGTATTGATGTTTGTTTAGAGTACCCGCCGCGTCCAAAACCAGTGAATCTATGATAGTTTTCCCACGGACCAGACTGGTCAGTTCAAGCTCTATATCGAGACCTTTAGAACCGGATTGGTCAATTAAAAAGTTGGACTTGATCGATTCAACATCAAACCAGGGTGTACGAATCTCGGCACTATGAATGTTTCCCGAAAGTTGCGGTTGTTCAACTGACCCACTAAATCTACCCTTAGCTTCGAGCTGGCCTTGCATATCAGTATGGAAGTTACTCAGATCAGGCGAGTTAATTGTCCAGTTAATATCTTTTTCTAGCCCCCAAACTCCTTTAATCAGTGCCGAACTTGTGCCACTGGTTATACTGGCATTACTTATTATAAGCTCGTTATTTTTAATGTTCGATTGCAATTGTACGTACAACGGATATCCCTTGAGCTGCCCCGAGACATCAAGATTTTCAATATTGATGTCATAATTATTCGCAGACTTAGTGGCTGAAATGATGGTGGCCATGGCAAGCTTGCCGGTCCAATCTTCTAAAAGTAAACCCGGGTTGATATTCTCACCATCAAGCTGCATTTTTGCGCTTAGATCATCTACCCATTGCACAGTGATATCACCTGAAACAAAACCACTATCCAGGCCGAGTCTCAGGGGAGTAATTTGGATACTGTTTTGATCTCCTGTCGCTGCAAGGGAAAGTTGCACAGGGACTTTATCATCAATAGCAATCGATGTTGCTAGGGTCAATATATAATCATCTAATTGACCCGTAAGGCTGAACTTACCCTCGGTTAATTTTGCAGTATGTTGTGGATTAATCGGAACAATAAGGTTTTCCCAGTTTGCAGTACTCGCCACGGTAATATTATCCGTACTTCTCAGTGCTGAGAAATCACCTGTTAGCATCCCTTGATCTAATAACAAAGAGAATCTGTCAAACGTGAGTGAGTTCATGTCCCCTCTGCCACTGGCCTGTAGTGTCCCATTAAATTCATCGTTGAGAAGAAATCCGGTGCTGGCGGTCAAACGATAATTATTGTCATCATAATCAATCTGTATCTTCGTTGCATCCAGTTGAAGATTGTTTTCTGTTGTGTCATTTGCGCTGATAGTGCTTTGCCGCAAGTTCACATTTCCACGCATTGTCAGGGCGTCAATTGTTGGAAAAGCCGCATCAAGCGTAAATCCAAGATCAATGTTTTCAATTTTTAAAACCGTATCTGGTTTTAATGGTGCATTACTACCGATTGCGAGCTTAGTTGCGGAATTAATATTTCCCTCTAAAACCATGCTGGTTAGTGTGCCACTGCCATTAATTGTAATGTCAATATCATCATCAGTAGCGATACTGCTGGTCAGGTTGCCGGTGTCGAATTGATTTGCAGCAATTGTCCCACGCCAACTCGGGTCACCTAGCAAATCCTGGGCCTCTAAATTCAACTCAATTTTCGCCGGTGCGGAGATGGTGGTAATGATATTGCTCAGCATAGTGTCTCCTGAGAGGCTGGTTTCACCTGCTATATCAGCAAAATCGGCTAACTCATATGACCAATCTGCATTGAGACGATATGCGGGAATACTTATCAGATCCACATGGCCTTCCAGGTTCAGAGTGTAGCTATTGGCGAGGACTGACAGCTTATCGATATATAGGCGTTGTACATCGGTATGTATACGCCCCGAAATCGATTTTATTGATTGCACCTGATCCGAATTCTCAAGGATGAGACTGACATTATTAAATTTAAAGTCGTCTATCCTGATCCCAAAGGGTAATGATATGTCAGGATCTCCTCCTGGAGTATTGGAAGTACTGCCCATGAGTTCAATTAAAATTTCATTTACGATAAATCGATTTATCGTAAGATTCCGGCCTATCAGGCCAGAAGGTTGCCATTTTAGTTCGAGCTGATCTATATCAAGGTGAACTCCATCACCAGTAATTCGCAGATCCTCGAGCATAAAACCACGAGATAAATTACCTTCTACTACAACAGCGGATAGATTTTCGGGACTGAAATTTAACAACAGTTTGAATCCCGCGGTGGTGAACAGGAAAAATACAACCGCCACAAACATGACAGTTAGTATACCGCCCGATGCTAGTAGTATTCTCCTCACAGGTCTGGGCCAAGATTAAAATGTAAGCGGAATGTGCCGGGTTCTTCAGATATACCAAAACCAAGGTCAAGTCTCACCATGCCCACGGGAGTCAACCACCTTAAACCTGCGCCGACGCTATAGACAAAATGATCCGATAATGAGTTAAAGGCATTACCAAAATCGGTAAAAATCGCAGCACTGATCTGTTTATATATTGGATGTTCGAATTCAATGCTGCCCACCGCCAGATATCTCCCGCCGATTACCTCACCGTTACTGTTCCTGGGTCCCTGAGCCTGTATATCAAACCCTCTTATGTTGTTGTCACCACCAGCAAAGTAACGTATTGATGCGGGTAATCTATCAAAGTTGTCGACATAGGTGGCCCCAAGTTCTCCCCGGGTAATTAGTCTACCTTGGCCAAATAGAGACATTATATGTTTGCCACTCATTGTGCTTTGAATAAAACCCAAATCAGACAGGGCGCCTCTCATGGATCCTTTTAAAATCAAATTTAACTTGTAACCTTTGTCCGTATATATGGGTGAATCGCTGACTGACTTCCAGTAAGACACTGCTGGGATTAAAAGGTTGCTGTTTCTTTCATCCCCGGCTACATCAAAATTCTCCAACTGATAGGACAGGCTCAGGGTCTCGTTCCAATTCCAGCGTTTCTGGATCTGCTGCATTCCAAAGACAAATGTATTGCTGAGGTGGGTGTCTGTATCTTCCCTTGAGATGGAAGATAATAAATCAAGTTCAGTGCCTGTGCGTCTGAAATCAGGTGTAATGTGTTTAACAGACAGCATATTCAGTGTGGTGGAGCCCTTGAGGTTGGTCTCCAATTTTTGTCCCCTGCGATTTAAATATCGAACGTCCCATCCCGCTACCAATCTGGGACCAGTATCAGTTCCATAACCCACGCCCACTTTGTAATTATTCTTCGGTTTAGGCACTAACAGGATACTAATAGGGACCATATGATCACGTAATTCATCAATTTCTGGTCTTACAATCACCTCATTGAAGTAATTACTATCTCTGAGATTTTTACTTAATGTTATCAAGTGATTTGCATCATAGAAATCACCTGAAGTGAATGGAATCAATCTGTCCAGACGTTCACGGCCGACAACGGTTTCCTCTAATACCAAGTCTCCATAGCGATAACGAATACCCGTTGAATAGACCAGTTGGATATTAGCAGTTTTTTCTGACTCTTTGATGGTGACAATGTTTTTGATAAATTTTGCGTCAAAGTAGCCTCGCTCACGGGCAAGGGTTTGCAACTTTATTTTGCCGCTTTCGTATTGGCGATGGTTTAGTAGATTACTTCGTTTAAGTGGAAAGTCGTTAAGCACATTCGCAAAACTCTGGTCTCCACTACCATCCCCTTGAATATCGATCGTTACCTCTTTTATAACTATTGGGTCGCCAGGCTCTATCTGAAACTTAGTCTCCCAGTTAGCATCAAGTTGCTCAAGGGAATCTATTACTTTGTAATCATAGTAACCATTGGCTCTAAGAACAGTACCCAGTTCAGACAATGAGCGCCGGTACAATGTGCGTACTCTGGCATCGGAGATAGAGCCATTCGCAGTCTGGCGAGTTATTACAAGTCCGTCTAATATCTCCTTTTCAAGGTTATTAGATACTCCAGTAATTTCCACCTTGATCTCAGCGGAGACAATACTTGAATAGCTAAGTATTAGCAGTAAGCTGATTTCTTGTAATTTGAATATATTTGGCAATATTATCTAGTCTAGATGTATATAGATTAACTCATGTATATGTTAATAAATCATACTATCTAAGCATACAATTCGACGTAAGTAGTATTTACGATAGTGAGCCCAGACATACAATTAACATTGTTCATCCTATTTTGATTCAAATCAGACTAGGTAACTCAACTTATTTAACGATTATTTGCCCAATGAATAATACGAATCAGATTTTCTCTGAAGGCATCGGCATCACAATGGCCAAACAGGGCATATACATCGCGGTCATGCTGTTTTGCAAAGGCGATTAGTTCATCAGATTTTTTAAGGCCAGCGTCTGTTATTTTTACATTGTGGTTTTGTGAATCCGTATTGTATATCACGAATCCCTTGTCCTTAAGGGCGTTCAGTACAGTACTAGTGTCAGTTTTCGGCATTTGGATCATTTGACAGATGTCATTTATTTCCAGTTCATTATATTTATGTAATATGGTTATTATGCGGGCTTCATAATTAGATTCGAATAATTTCTTTTGTTTCGATTCAAATTTTTCCTGATAGGCGTGAATTGCCTGCAGTAATAATGAAAAGAGGCTGTCGTCATTGGTTTCCGGTTTATTAATGGAACCGATAACGCTGCTCTCATCAGTTGGAAGGGGGAGTGAAATACCATAGTTACCTAGATGAAAAAGCAATGCTTCTTTTGATGTTGATTCAAAATTTTCGACTTCTCCCACAAATACCCAATGGTCGCCGACTTGATATTGTTCCCTGCTGCTGCACTGTAGCCTGGTCATGCAATCATCCAGCAGTGGGGCACCTCCCAATCCAGCTACGAATGGAATTTTCGCAAATTTATTTTCCATCCTTTTTGCAAAATGGGTAGACATGGCTTTTTGATCTGATGCCAGTATATTCACTGCAAAATGGGTGGCATCCTGGAAGATCTTCAAGCTGTCAGATGCTGAAGCCAGGCACCATAAAATTAGTGGCGGATCCAGTGAGACCGAGGTAAAGCTGTTAGCAGTGACGCCTGCTGGCTCACCATTTTTAGTGGAAGCCGTAATAACGGCTACGCCTGTGGCGAATGTACCTAATGCCTGCCTGTAGTCACTAGTTTCAAATTTATTCATTACGTCTGAATCTATAGAATAGGATAAAGAGGAATTATACATATATTGACGAATTAATATCAGGCAAACCAGCCCCATGATCACCATTAATCCAAACTTAGGCTTTAGAGTCTATGTCATTAAATATTTATGAAAGTCGGATTGTATATTGATATGGAGTTGAGCGAACCATGTTAAAATGTATCTGTCATTTCAGAATAAAATAATTATAAATGTCACATCCATCGAGTATTAAAAAAAAGCTGCGATATGGTATAGAGACATTACTAGTTAAATCTCTTTATATTCTATTTCAATTGTTGCCAATAGCTTTGGCCTCCAGTCTAGGTGGTTATTTCGCCGAAAAAATTGGCCCTGGTCTGAATCGTTCAGACGTGGCACGTAATAATTTACGTAGGGCAATGCCAAAACTTGATGACAATCATGTTGAGAAAATTGTCTCTGAGATGTGGAACAATATTGGGCGCACATTTGCTGAATTCCCACATATTGCCAGGATGAATAGTGAAAATATAAAATCAATTGCTACGCTGGAAGGTTCAGAAAATATAGTTGAAGCTGCTAGTATAGAAAAAGGTAGTATTTACTTTACAGGGCATCTTGCAAATTGGGAGATTGGTCCACGTTCATTTTCTGATCTTGGCTATCCTGTCAGTATTGTTTACCGTAAAGGCAATAATCCTGGTCTGAGTAACATTATCCGAAGATTGAGAAGCAATTATCTAGTTAGTTCTATCCCTAAAGGACAATCTGGTTCCAGAGAAATTATACGACTACTCAAACAAGGAAAAAGAATTGGCATGTTGGTAGATCAGAAAATGAATGATGGGATCAGATCATCCTTTTTTGGTATAGAAGCCATGACCGCACCAGCTATAGCCAGATTGGCATTAAAATACAAGTATCCAATCTTGCCAGTTAGGGTAATTAGAATAGCTAATTGTAAATTCAAAGTACTAGTGTCACCACCATTGAAAATCAATAACACTGGTGATGTCGAAAAAGATGTTCAAACGATAATTGACGAAATTAACAACATCGTCGAATGTTGGATACGCGAGTATCCGGGGCAATGGATTTGGCTACATAATAGATGGCCGAAGATTTAATCTCTTGCTAGACTATTAACTATTAAATTTCATATCAGCAATATTGATTGCCATGCAAAATATATAAAATTATATACAGAGGATTTAACTTAATGAGTGAAAAAGTGACTTGGGTGGTTTTTACTGATGGGTATTATATAAGAATAATGTTCAATGACGGCCTAGATACATCATTAAAAGTGTATCGTGAGGCAGACTTCGAACAAAGCAGTGATATAACTTATAAACTAATTACCCGATATCGAGTTCAACAATCTTCTAATAGTATCGTGCCCGGAGAGTCTAGTAATCTTGACACTAACCCTGACTATCTATTTGACTTATTAGGTAAATTTTTATTCGAACAGGCCAGTATTAATACATTTAACGACTTGATAGTTATATCTCCAGGACCGATTCTAGATAAGCTCAATGATTATCTTCCTGAGCTGGTAGTCAAGCGAATCATTGCAAGCATTCAAGGAGATTATTTAATGTTATCCCAGGACAAACTGGAGGAAGCCTTGGCAACATATTTACCAATATCAAGGTAACAAGGTATTCAGACAGGTGTTATTTTAATTTAACCCGAACGGTCATTTCTTTTTCTGAAAAAATCGTCAATCTTTTTGATGGACTCCATGGTATCTGAATTTGTTAAATGAATTGATCTCGCCCCGGGCTTGCCAATGCTCGCAGTTAGTTCTTTAAATCGTTCTTCATGTAATGACCTGATTTTTGCAGCCTGTTTTGGTGACATCCAGGCATCATCTCTTTGGCCAGTTTCAGGATTCGAAAAGGCAATAAATGTTCCTTGATCAAATATTGGAAACGACGATTCGAATTCATCCTGAATAATTATAGGTATAAAATCATAACGCTGAATTGCTCTTTTAAGTACTTGCAGATCTACAAGTCGACCATCACTTTTTATAAAATCAGAACAATATAATAACATTGCATTAGGGGGCAAACAGCGACTTAGTGGCAGTTTACGTGTCCCTTTTAGACTATTAGTAGGGTTATTAAATACATCCCATAGTTTTCTATAAAGATGATAAAAATGACGTGACCCAATACCCATGCCAAAACTCTTTATTCCATCCTCTGTCTTGACGCTCATGCCAAATGTAGTTTCCGATTTCCAGGCTGAGTAGAGTAGCGATGAAGCCATGCCGATTTGGATATCCTGTTTTTCTCGGACCTTCATGGATGCAGAATTGTCAACGATTACCATAACTTTGAAATCACGTAAGGCTACACGCTCAACTATTGTAAGTGTACCTCGGCGAGCTGTGGCAGGAAGATTAATTCGGCGCGGATCATCTCCAATTTGAAAATCGCGATATCCTAAGGGTTCATAACCTTTCCCTTCGTACGGACTTGTCCATTCGCCTGGTGCTGTACTTACAACTTTCTTCCCGGGAACAAAAGTTACGGGCCTGCTGCGAATACTGTGAAGTAACTCTTTGCTATCCATAATAATGGAGGCGTTATTTATTTGAAGTGATTGATTATTTAAACTTGTTTAGAGCACTTTTTTCATAATTTTATCTATAAGATCATTGAGATAGCTCTCATATTCTTCTTCCTCAATCTCACCTGGCTTAAATACAATTCTATGACGCAGGATAGGCGCAATAACCTCGACAATATCATTAGGTGTTACAAAATCATTCCCCTGTAGCACAGCATTAACCCTGGCAGCATGTACTATGTTTATGCCTGCGCGTGGAGACACACCTCCTGCCCGCTCTATTAATTTCTTTACGTCATCAAGAGTCGTTCTTTCAGGACGAGTTTCATTTAATATTTGTTGAATTTTTGAAACGATAGAATCTTCCACATGGACTTTTTTGCGAATAATTTCTCTTGCATTCAGGATCCCTTCCGCATCAATCACTGTATCTACGCTCGCCATTCCTCCATCGACACCATAACGTTGAATAATTTCTTCCTCTTCATGTGGTTTTGGATATTCAAGTAATATTTTCATCATAAACCTGTCTACTTCAGCCCTACCTAATCCGTATGTCCCTTCAGATTCAACCGGATTTTGGGTTGCGATAACCATAAATAATTTTTCAAGTTTGTATGTCCCCCCCAATTCAGTGGTCACCTGCCCCTCTTCCATGGGTTCAAGAACGGTACCTTTTGAACTGGTTCGAGCTCTGTTTAATTCATCTGTCAGTAGAAAATTTGTATGTAACGGCCCTTTTACGACAAGTTCAACTTTTTTTGTTACTGGGTCAAAGTGTTCTATACCAATTACATCTTTTGGTAGTAAATCTGCAGCAAATGAGATTCGACGAAACTGTACATGAGATGCTTCAGCCAACGTGGTATAAAATAAAGTTTTAGCCAGCCCAGGGACACCTTCCAACAAAACATGACCGCCAGCAAACAGGCAGATCATTGTATATTTCATTTCATCATCCATACCTACAATGCGTTTACGAACCTCAGCCTCAAGAGCCTTGATTTTACCGTGCACGTCTTCCAGTGATGATGTTTCTATATCAAGTGACATTATAGGAATCTCCGAGTTTTAATTGCTAAATGTTATAATTTTCTTAAATAACCAACTCAAATAAATTTGGCGGAGAGAGAGGGATTCGAACCCTCGATACGGGTTAACGTATACACGCTTTCCAGGCGTGCGCCTTAAACCACTCGGCCACCTCTCCGAATCAAGGCGCGAAGGGTAAACAATAAACCCAATAAGTGCAAATATCCCTTTAAAACATGTTGTTATGGTATTATTGCCATGGATATTTGAGGGTTATCATATAATCGTGACCCTGTTGCTAAATTTTGAGATTAAATTTTGTGGACTTCATCTGGAATAGCGAACTCCAGCAAAATATATTCTCTTGGATAAATATTATCATTATTATATAGCAATATAATAGGAATATATCATTACTCTCATTGATAATTAAATAGATACTATCATATGAACATCATCACATTTTTCATCATATTGATATAAAATAAGTACTAAGTAATCACTTTGTCTTTATAGGATTGGTCCATATGTCTGATGAACAGACACTAAAAAGAATATTAATTTTTGACGATGATGCAGATATGCGTAAATTGCTGCTCGTGTATCTTTCTAAACTATTCCCGGGCGTGGATCTGGAAGAATATGATCCATTAACATCTGGTGAACCAGATGAAGATTTCGATTGGTCACGCATAGATGTATTAATTCTAGATTATTTTATTTGCATCCATGGCGTTACCGGGCTAGATATTTTGCATAACAATAGAAAAAACCCTGAATTTCCAGCGACGATCATGCTCACTGGTGCAGGTAATGAAGAAGTTGCTGTACGTTCATTAAAGGCAGGTGTTTATGACTACCTCCGCAAGCAGTCTCTGGACAAACAGCAACTACATGACTCAATTGTTAAAGCATTCAAGTTGCAAGGTGAAACTGAAGTACGCAAACAAGAAAGTACGCAACAGGGGAAAGCATTTAATAAGTCTTTATTCTATCAGCAAATAGAATTCCACAAGGACCTTCCAGAATATCGTGACAGGGTATTACTATTAATTAAACTTGATAATCATGGCAATATAGCTGAACGTGAAGGGGTAATCCTGCGCGACAATATAATTCGACATATAGCGAAAGAAAGTTTTGAGATATTTAACCTGGGGAATTGTCATCCCAGTGTTACCAGGCTAAGCGATGCCGCAATAGCGTTATTAATAGATACGCCAGATTCCAGAAAGACACTGGAATTTAATACGCAAGGTTTGTTAAATCACCTTTCAAAAAGACCCTACAACTATAATGACAAGAAAATAAAATTTACAATTAGTGTCGGTGTAATTCAATTATACGGTGAAGGTGAAGCGCGAGAGATTGTTATTGGAAAAGTAAAGAATGCTTGCAATACGGCATCCAATATTGAAGGCAATTCATATTACATTCATGAGGCTGATACAGATACTATTGACCATCAAAAAACTATCCCTGCTCTTACCAAATTTGAGCAAAAATCTGAAATGTCAGAGGCTAAGATTAGCTCGAAATCAACAAAAGAACATGATTTAGATAGTGCGCCAGTAAAAACAGATACTACAGAAAAGGCAAAAGAAGAGACCGATGAATCTACGACTAAAAATAATTCTGATATAGAGTTAACACCTGTCATATCGGAAACAATAAATGAAGGCAGTGCGCAACCTCTGGAGGAAACACCCTCTACTCTAAAACCTGAACAGGCAACATTTACGGCACCGGAAATAGAACTGGATTTTGAATTGACACCCATTAACCAGGAGCCCCCTGAACCCGTTCCAGTAACACCACCTCCGCCAACACCGAAACCCGTCAAGGCAAAGGCACCTGAACCCGTTGCACGAACAGTTGCGCAGGCAAAAGTATCCATACCATCTGAATCAATGCAGATACCGGCAGAAGCCAGACCTAAAAAGAGCCTGGAAGTACTTAAGGCTGAGATGGAAAAGGCAAAACAGGTGGAAAATGATACTAATACTATTGAAAAGGAAGCTGAAACGGTATCTGAACCTGATCATGAATCCTCAAAGGAGAATCATGTTTCTGTAAAGGAAGTTGAATTAGATGTATCTACAATGAGTGATAGCGCCAAAAGTCTTAAAAAGGCTTTTGAGGAACAAAGAATTGTTCAAGCCTACCAGCCAATAATTTCATTACTTAATGATGAAATGGATAATGATGATGAAATGCATAGTATTTCATTAATACAAATCGAAGAAGACGGAACATTAAAATCAGATGATGAAATAAGATCACATTTAAGCACAGCCGAATTCCAAAAATTTGTAGACCATTGGTTGTTGAGAGAGGTTATTGGGATGCTGGCAAACAAGCAAAAAACAACGGATACATTTATTATAAAACTAAGTGATGTATCATTATCAAATGCTGGTTTTTTTAACTGGTTGAGGAAGTTACTAACAGGTCTGGATGCATTTAATCCTGGAAAATATATAGTATTACAAATTGACTCCAAGGATCTATCATCTCTTGAAAAACAGGCTGGCGCACTCATTTCTTATCTTAGAAAATCCCATGAATTTAAATTTATTCTCGGTAACGTGACAAATATTGATGATATTATTAGATATGCAGCCAGAATTCAGTTTGATTTAATACGATGCAATACCGATATCATCAAAGAGCTGCAGAATATGACGATTGATGCCAATATATCTGCAGAAAATACTAATGAAACACCTACTTCTCAACTCGATTTAATAAAATCAAATGGGACAAGATTTATTGCCGACAATATAGAAAATGCAACGGCACTGACTGAGGCTATTGGATTAGGGGTAGAATTTGCAATGGGTGATTTTATTGGTGAACCATTAACTCAACTGGAAGATTCCAGCAATATTGAATCATTTGAGATTACATAATATTTATCACTATACAGAAAAGACTATAACGACTATGTTTACTCAATATGGATAAGTTTGAATCACCTAAAAAATTGGGAGAGTATTTAATCTGCTCACCTGCAGTAATGCAAAATGCTATTAAATTACAAAGTCATGCCCTCAAAATTGGCACAAATCAAAAACGAATTGGCGATATTTTAGTTGGGTCGGGGAGTATTACTAAAGAAGAATTAGATCTAGCTATACGTAAGCAACGTGCCGACAGATTACAACAATGCCCTATTTTTAACATGCTCTCTAGTACAGAATCAGCAGCTATAAGCAACCGTTTCATTGAGGTGTCAGTTGAGGCTGGAAAACAATTTATTTTTCAGGATGAACCAGACCCAACATTATTTATCATTGCCACAGGTAAAGTAGAAGTTTACAGAACCACTCTGGATGGTGAACATATTCATATTGCATTTGTAGGTCCTCCAGAACCAATTGGCGAAATGGGTTATTTTCAAGGTGGTATTAGGAGTGCATCTGTTAAGGCTGTAGACACTGTAGAGTTATTAATGGCTGATTATTCAAATCTAACCCACTATTTTGAATATGTTCCGCGTGTTGCACATGAATTCATGAAAATTGTTGAACTACGAAAGTATGCAACAGAACAGATAGTTCAAAAAAACTCAGCCTAACCATATTCTATTAATACAATATTATTTTTGTTAATACGTCTCTGTTTAAACTGCATTATAAAATCACCTGCATCTAGTCCTGTTACATTATTTAGAAGCAAGAAGGAGATCTTAAGTGCCTAATATCAAAATTACCTTCCCAAACAATCAGGGAGAAATGCTGTCTGCATCCCTGGAAAAGCCTGAAAATAGTCCTAAATTTTATGCAATTTTCGCGCACTGCTTTACTTGTTCAAAAAATGTAATTGCGGCATCAAAAATTAGTCGGACACTTTCTGATAACGGAATCGCTGTTTTAAGATTTGATTTTACCGGATTGGGAAATAGTGATGGAGATTTTTCCAACACAAATTTTTCTTCAAATATTCAGGATATAGTCTCTGCTGCAAATTTTCTTGAAGATAACTATGGTTCAACTAAATTACTGATTGGACATAGCTTGGGAGGAGCTGCTGTCCTTGCTGCCGCACAACTACTTCCTGATGTCACCGCTGTTGTAACCATTGCTGCACCTGCTACTGCAGAACATATCCAGCATATATTGTCAGATAAAAAAGATGCCATTTTTGATGAGAATAAGGCGCAAGTAGAGATAGCGGGCAGGAAGTTTAATATCAAAAAACAATTTTTAATTGATATTGCTAACTATAATTCTCTAGACCATATTGCAAATATAAACAAAGCATTACTAATATTTCATTCCCCAGTAGATGCAATTGTTTCTATTGATGAGGCGGCAAAAATTTATACTGCCGCAAAACATCCTAAAAGTTTTATATCTCTGGATAAAGCAGACCATTTGTTGTCCGACAAACGTGATGCTAATTATGTCGCAGAAATAATAGTTAGCTGGACCAGTCGCTTTCTCAAGAGTGATGATATCGACACCATACCATTAGTAGATCCAGGTCATGTCCTTGTGCGTGAACAAAACCAATTATTCACAAGAGAAATACTAGCAGGCAATCATCAATTTATATCCGACGAACCTCTCAGTATCGGCGGAAGTGACCCAGGGCCTAATCCCTATGAGCTTTTGCTCTCAGCACTGGGAAGTTGCACTTCTATGACATTGAGAATGTATGCGAATAGAAAAAAAATATCACTTGATAATATTTTAGTAAATCTAACTCATAACAGAATACATGGAGAAGACTGTAACGATTGTGAAACCAACACTGGGATGATCGATATAATAGTAAGAAAAATAGTATTAGATGGAAATTTAACAACCGAAGAAAATGACAAACTATTGGAAATTGCGGATAAATGTCCCGTACATAAAACTTTGCTCAATGAAATTGTAATTAAAACAAAATTAGTAGAATAACAATCTATTTTATCTTCTATGAAATTCAATAATAAACTGGTGGAAGGAATACTGGTTAAACGTTATAAGCGATTTCTTGCGGACGTGATACTTAAAAATGGAAATATAATTACGGTTCATACCCCTAACACAGGAGCTATGACGGGATGCAGTGTGCCGGGTTCAAGAGTCTGGATTCAGGATTCAGGGAATTCTAAAAGAAAATATCCATATGGATGGGAGTTGGTAGAGACATCACCAGGGGTTCTTACTGGGGTAAATACTATCATGGCCAATAAACTGATACACGAGGCTATTAATTCAGGTCGAATTGTTGAGTTGCAAAATATTAAATCGATTAAACCCGAAGTTTCTTATGGGAAAGAGAAAAGCAGGATAGATTTTTTAATTCAATCTGAAAATGCTCAAGATTGTTACGTAGAAGTAAAAAGCGTGACCTTGGTGAAGGATAAAATAGCTTATTTTCCTGATGCTGTAAGCAAAAGAGGAAGCAAGCATCTTCGTGAACTAATAAACATTGTTAGAGAAGGTCATCGCGGCGTGATTATTTATTGTATTCAAAGAAATGATGCTGAATTTCTTAGTCCAGCCGATCTTATAGATCCAGAATACGGTATCTTACTACGTGAGGCTATCTCGGCTGGAGTAGAAGCAATCGCATATAAAGCAATTGTCTCTCCTTTGGAATTGGTTATAACAGATTCTGTTCCTGTAATATGCCCTTAATTAATTATTAAAATTCATAATTGTCAGATGTAATATACCTAATGATTCTGTTACTCTACTAGTATGACTCAAAACAATCCTGAAGACGTAACTATCCTGCAATCCGTTGCTATATTAATAGATGGAAACAACATCGAACGTAGCATTCATGAGGAAACCAAAGATCCTCATACCATGTTAAATTTTGATACGTTAATCCCTGCCCTGCTCGACAATAGAGGTTTAAACCGATTAATTTATTTTCGAGAAGGGAAAAATATTTCCATCAAACTAAAAGAAAGATTGCACCAAAATTACCATGGCTCAGTTCGACCGTGTCATAAAAGTGCAGACATACCATTGACTATTACTGCATCTCAATTAGCAAGTAAAGTTGATACAATCATTATAATGTCTGGTGATTCAGATTATGTTGAACTTGTGAGGCATCTTAAAAGAGATGGGGTAAGAGTTGAAATTGCTTCAATACCAAGAACTACCGCACAGGTATTAGTAGAGGAAGCGGATTATGTTCACAATATCACCAAGGATTATTGGTTTAGCTTGTCACCTAAAAATGGGACAAGGAAGACAAAAGGGAAAAAGAAAGTTTAATAAAATATTATATATGCATTTTCTATAATATATGTCTCGTTGGAAGAAACCACAAGAGAAGTCGTCGCCCTATATTACACCCGAAGGATTTCAAAAGTTAAAGAATGAATACGACTCAATTTGGAAATTGAGGGCTGAGGTTACTGTCGCATTATCCGCTGCAGCTGCCGAAGGAGACAGGTCTGAAAATGCAGAATATATATATAGAAAAAAAGAATTAGGAAAGCTGGATTATAGAATTCGTTATCTTCAATTGCGTCTTCAAGAATTAAATATTGTCAAAGATATTGGTGACAAGGAATATGTTTTTTTTGGAGCAAAGGTTACTGTAAAAGAACCTAATGGTGATGAGTATACTTTTAGAATCGTAGGGTCTGATGAGTTAACGAGTGAAGATAGTAATATCAGTGTAGATTCACCTCTGGCGAGGGCGTTAATTGGAAAAACGTTCCAAGATATAATTAGCTATCAGCTCCAGAGTAAAATAAAAACGTATATCATAAAAGACATACAATATAGCTAAGATTATAGACTTCTGAAAGAATAAAGCACCCGCACGGAATTATTTTTTAAATGAAAGAGAATACTGTTTACTTAACTTTTCTGCTTCTAACAGTTGATTGTTATTCAATTTAGTTTTAATAGTATTTAGAGTCTCCAATGCTGCTTTATGATTATGTTTTGCAGCAACAGAAAGCCACGCATAAGCTTCGATCTGATTACTATCAACTCCTTTTCCTTCAAAATAAAGTTTGCCTAGGTTGTATTGGGCTCGTTTATGGCCTAGTTTTGCAGCCTCAAGAAAGTATTCAAAAGATTCGACAGATGCATTTGGATTATTCTTATCTTGCGCATATATTTTACCAAGGTAATAACTTGCTCTAGGGTATGGTTTTATACTTGCTTTTAATAGCCAACTTATCGCTGTAGAAATATTTTTTTCCACACCATTGCCTTTAAGGTATAGCAAGCTCAGGTCGTATTGAGCACGATAATAACCTTGTTCAGCTGCAGGGGTATACCAAACTGCTGCTTGCGTTGCTTCTTTAGGCACGCCTTTTCCTAATGAATACATCCTGCCTAAATTATATTGACCTTTTGCATATCCTTGGGATGCAGATTTTCTAAACCATTCTACAGCTTCGATATAATCTATTTTTGTTCCTAACCCCTTCATATTTAATAGTCCAATATTTAACTGGGCTTTTTTATGATTTTTCTCAGCAGCTGCATGGTACCACTTGTATGCTGTATTATTGTTTACTTCTGTTCCCAGCCCGTTTGCATACATATAGCCTAAATTATATTTTGAGCTAATGTGCCCAAGATCAGCAGCTCGTTTATAACATTGAATAGCTTTTTTATGATTTTTTTTTGTTCCAAGTCCAGTTTGAAAACTCCAGCCAAGTTCCGCTATGGCGTTCGAATTGTCTTGACCGGCCGCCAACCTTAACCAATAAAAGGCTTGATCAAAATCCTGATATATACCAAGTCCCTTTAAGTATTTTGAACCAATAATGGCCTGAGCCTGAACTGATCCCTGATTCGCAGCTTCCAGATACCACTGTGCAGCTAGACCCATATCCCTGGCTAATCCATATCCATTATCATACATATTCGCAAGAGTTAATTGAGCTTCAACATCGCCAGTTTCAGCTTTACCAACAAGAAAGGTAATTTGAGTATTTGCGTTCATGAGTGAGAAGAAAATTGATTATACATTAGACGATTATTGCCACTTAAAATTTAGATAATTGCGGCAATAAATTAAAATTGCTTTATGAAGAGAATATATTTTATTAATTTACACTATCCTTTGCCTTTTTCAGGAATTCCCTTCCTTTTGCGGTTTTAGCTATAGTGCTTGTATCAAATTCCCAATACATCGCAAGCTCTGAATTTACTGGAGGACGATTTTGCTCAGCAACCAATTTCTGATATCCACTAACAAGTTTATGCCGCTTGCACAATGTAGTTATGTCTTGAAAACTTTCTTCTGAAACAGGGTTCAGTCCGATTAATTCATTTTTAAGTTCACCAATTTTGTTGGCTGCACTTCTAAATCCTGCATTTTTTGTAATACCTGCTAGGCTTAATATTGTGCCTAAAATCGGAAAAATAGCAGCGGAAATACCGGCATATTGGTAACTTTCAGTGTATGAAAAAACGATGCCACCTAATATGCTACTGCTGGTCAAAATAAGAAGAAATGTAATAAATGTATCACGGTTAGTGAGTCGTTTAATTTCATCGATAAGATCTATACGTTCCTTTTCCAGGAGTTCATCAATCGGTGGAGTATTATCAATATTAAAAATCATAATTTATTGTACTGTTTTTAAGATAATTTAAATTTATTTAATTAGTATTTTGTAGATTTTAGCTGAATATAATTTAGTTTAATGTGACAAAGTTAATAATTTTAAGCAATAAATTATGCTGCGTCGCAGTAATTTTTAGTTTGATACATCTATAGATATATATAAATAATATGGAAAATTTCTACTCTAATTTCCCTGTTTTAGATGATTTTAACATGGTCTGTAATATGTCTAATTACGAAGTGCTACCAGATAATTGGTATATTGTTGTTGCCGATATTTCTAATTCCACAATTGCAATAAAGTCCGGACGATATAAAGCAGTAAATATGATCAGAGTCTCAGTAATTTCATCTATATTAAATATATCAAAGCCATACGAATTACCATATATTTTTGGTGGTGATGGCGCATCATTGTGTATACCAGAAACTTTAGTCTCAAAAACCAAAGTTGCTCTCATTGCCACAAAACACATGGCTTTAAATGAATTCAATCTTGATTTGCGCGTAGGTATTATATCTGTAAGCCAAGTACGTGATGCGGGTATGCAAGTACTGGTAGCGAAACACAGGGTCTCTGAACATTGTACCCAAGCTGCATTTACAGGGAGAGGCATTGAATATGCAGAATTTTTACTAAAAAATAACAAATCCGTAGCTATAGAAAGTATCGTTGGTGAAAATACAGCCACAGCCAATTATTCAGGACTAGAGTGCCGATGGGAGAACGTACCTAGTGCACATGGCGAAACTATTTCCTTAATTGCAAAGGCAACCACACCGATGCTCGAGGAACAATCACGTTTTTATGAGGAAGTTATAATAAAAATTTCAGAAATATATGGTGAGGATACTGTTTGCAGGCCGGTTACAAAACCATCATTATCATTTACCCTTAATAAAAAAAATTATCTTTGGAAACTAAATTGCATTCTTTCAGAAATGGTAATTTATCCTATCTCAAATCATTTTTATTTATTCGGTTACAAATTATTTTAGGCTGGTTCCTTATAAGACTGAATATAAATATTGGAGATGTAAAATGGGGTGATTATAAAAATGATATAATAGCGAATACTGATTTTAAAAAATTTGATGGCACATTAAGAATCGTCATTTCTGGCAATTCAGGTCAAAGACTACAATTGGAAGAATATCTAAAATTTCAGTTACATGAAAATAAATGTGTATATGGGATACATTATTCAGACTCAGCATATATTACTTGTCTAATTAACCACAGAAGTGGGAATCATTATCATTTTGTAGATGGGTCAGGTGGGGGGTATGCACTGGCTGCATTAAAAATGAAACAGCAGCTACAAGATTGCACAATATAAACATTTGAACTCAAGTAAAAATATTATCAGCAATCATCTAAATTCTGTTTTTGCTCAAAGTATCGATAAACATCCTCAGGTCTATCTAGGTCCCATCTTTCGGGTAATTCATATGCAGAAAGATTTAACTCAGATATTTTTTTTCTTGTTTCTTTCAATACAGCATCCTCCCCCCATTTAATATTATCAAACAAATATCTTTGATTTTGAACCAGTCCTATTAAATAGTATCCGCCATCTTCAGAAGGTCCCAATACAACGTCCGCCCCTTCAGTAAGTTTATTGTTTGCAGTCCTGATGTCATGAGAAGTGATGCCTGGACAATCGCATCCAATAAGAATTACTTTTGAATATTCGGCAAGTTTATTTTCAAATGCATTAAAAATTCTCTCCCCTAGATCAATTCCAGACTGTAAAGCCAGTTTTATTTCAAAATGTTTTGCACTAAATTTTATTAGTGGAGAATCTATACTAGGGGTGCAGAAAAGATAAATGTCATCAAAATTTGATGATTTTGCAGTTTCAAGAGTTTGCTTAAGTAAATCTTTATATAACAATAAAGCGCCTTCTGTGCCCCATTTTGGGATAAGACGCGTTTTTACCTTCCCCTCAACTGGCGTTTTTGTAAAAATTATTAAAGCGACCTCTTTTTTATTCATACATTTTTGCAAGTTTGTCGGGAGCAACACCTAGCCAATATTGCAGACGTAGTTTCCACATTAATATAATAGTTTTAAACACTCCTTTTTCTTCCCACCTTCTGCTAGAAGATACGAGATGATTACTCAGATATACAGGTTTACTAATGGGTTTGAGTAATTGAGATATTGCTATATCTTCCATCAATGGAAAGTCAGGATAACCCTTTACAAGTTTAAATAATTTTTTTGTAATAAAAATACCTTGGTCACCTGTCGCGATGCCACTATATTTTGATCGAAGATTAATAAAATATTCTAACACTCGATAAATGAAACGACCTCCAGATAAATGTAAGGTAAAGCATCCCCAGACTAAGTCATTATCTATAATATCTATAATAATAGAATCTACATTTTCAGGAAGTATAGTATCGGCATGTAAGAATAAAAGAACATCACCTGTAGCATTGAGCGCACCTAAGTTCATTTGTTTTGCTCGACCTGGATTTGATATAAATATTTTATCCACCAGTTTTTCTGCAATCTCATGTGTACTATCCTTACTACCACCATCAACAAGTATTATTTCGTGCCCTTTTTCTCTCAGATATTGAAGATTTGAAACAGTATTTTCAATATGTGCTTCTTCATTTAACGTGGGAACTATTATAGAAATTATCATTTGTCTACTGGCCTGGGGACGTCAAAGCGCCACCACAACTACTGCCCTGCCCTGCTGTACAACCAAAACAATGGTCAGCAACACTTATAGGTTCTGCAATAGATGATTCAGTTAATAAATCTGATAAGTGCATTTTGTTGCCACTGGATGCCGTTATATTTAAGTTTAACATTTGATTAAAATCACAATCATACAAAAATCCTTCCCAATCAACGCTAACCATGTTCTTGCACATAACATTTTCAAGATTATCTTCTCTATGTGAGTTTTTAAGTAATGAGAGGTAGTCATGCAATTTGCCTTGACTAATTAACGTACTACCAAATCTTTTGATAGGCATGTTACATAAGGTATAGAGTGAATTAAATACTATTCCATGATCATCAAATAGCTTGCATTTATATTCTTTTTCAAGGGTTTCCTGGGAAGGAGGCAATGATGGTCCAATGGGGTTATAGACTAAATTTAATACTAACTTTGAATCTGTTTTTCCATATCCTAGTTTATTTAAACCTTGTAACGCACTGATGCTAGATTCAAAAACACCCTTTCCTCTCTGTTGGTCAACATTTTCCTGTGTATAACATGGTAGAGATGCAACAACTTCGACAAGATTTAATGCAAGAAAATCAGATATAGCTTCGTATCCAGGCTCTTCAAGAATAGTCAGATTGCAACGATCAATTACGTGCACTCCAAGTTGTCTGGCTTCTTCAACCAAATAACAAAACTGGGGGTGCATCTCTGGTGAACCCCCGGTGATATCTAATATTTTAACGTCTGTTTTAGTCAAACATTCCAGCACTAACGCAATAGTTTCTTCTGACATTTTCTCCTTTCGGTAAGGATTCGAGTTTACATGACAATGTAAACAGGCAAGATTGCAACGTAACCCAATATTTATCTGCAGAACCTCTAATGCTTTTCTCCTTAGCATTGGAAAACTAGATGGATATAGTAAATGTAAAGTATCGTGCATTTGATTAAATTATTTTAATATTAAATTTATTATATCATTCGAGTGGAATTGTCTACTGGTTACGTTCAAACAGGAATAAACCGAATTTATCTTACCTTCAAATAATGTATGCTATATTTATAGCTCTAATACTCTTGAAATATTTCGAGCAATCATACTAGGGAAATTGGGGCGGTAGCTCAGCTGGGAGAGCGTCGCGTTCGCAATGCGAAGGTCGGGAGTTCGATCCTCCTCCGCTCCACCAAACTCATGTGTAAATACGATACAATAATTTTCCCCACGATTTTGCCCCGATTTTATCTCGAAATTTGTTCCATCCATGCGTCTGACTGTGCCACCCGTTATCTTTAATATACAATTGTAGAGTGAATAAACAATACATAGATGCAAACGAACTGCTACAAGAATCATTTTATTTGGCATCATCAATTTATTCGAGTGGATATCGTCCAAATCTTATCGTAGGAGTCTGGCGCGGCGGAGCGCCTATTGCCATTGCCGTACATGAATACTTTAGTTATATGGGGTGGGAGGCAGATCATATTGCCATTCGCGCCTTGTCATACACGGGAATAAATGAACGTGTTAAAGAAGTAGATATAACTGGCCTGGAATATATCGTAAATCAGGGTAATGATGACCACCAAATACTGATTGTAGATGACGTATTTGATACTGGCAATAGTTGTACTGCAATTATAAATTCTCTTGAGACCATGTGTGGCATTCCAGTTTCCAGACGTATAAAAATTGCTTGCCCCTGGTATAAACCTAAAAACAATCAGACACAGATTGAACCGGACTTTTATTTACATGAAACAGCTCAATGGTTAGTGTTTCCTCATGAATTAAAAGGTCTTACCATCCAAGAAATACATCAAGAAAAAAATATCCCTGACAAGATATTTACCTAATAAAATAAAATCAGTTATTACGTATAATTAAACTTTTAACCCACAACAAAATCTAAAAATTGTATTCAGCAAAGCATTGCTTTTATCCTTCAATAAATTTTAATGAATTGTCTATGAGTTAATGATTTATATCTCAACAAATATTTTGATTATGACTAGCACATCTGGGTGCGCTGTTAAAATTATACTTTCACAAGGTCTCATAAATTAGATTATAATTACATATTAACGATTAATATGCCCTGGTAGCTCAGTGGATAGAGCATCCGCCTCCTAAGCGGAGGGTCGCAGGTTCGATTCCTGCTCAGGGCGCCATATCTATATAATAAAGAGATATTGCACAGTCAAAGAGAAAGTTGAATAATTATAAATGTCAGTTCCAATAAAACATAAATTTCGTTCCCATCCGCTAATATATCCTGAGAAAAAAATTTGCTTATATTTTTCTGCTAAGGCTGGATGTACTCTTGCCACTAAATGGTTCTTTTATCAGCAAGGTTTACTAAATGAAGCATTAGCGTATAACGCCTGGGTGCACGAATATCGTAGATTTATTTACAACAAAACCGCAACCTACAAAAATGAGTTAAATCAGGTTAAATCTAGTGAGTATTTCCGTATTAAACTGGTGAGGTCTCCCTATCAAAGAGCTGTCAGTTCATATATTCATGCAGTAATGCATAACCATATTAATACAGAAATGACAGAGTTTCTTGCTAGACCATTGACCGCAGAACATCGTTTCTCTTTTGAGGAATTTATATCTTTCCTTGAAAAAACTGGTGTCCAAGACTGTAACCCTCATAACCGGGTCCAGGCATTGCCGGAAGAGCAGGAAAATAAATTATCATTTTCTTATATTATAAAAATTGAAAATTCACATGCTGAATTTAAGGAGATTGAGAAAAAATTAAATCTGAAAAATTCTGATTTTGAATCGCTTTCAGAATCATATCATC
Source organism: Gammaproteobacteria bacterium (assembly GCA_051275005.1). Classification (GTDB taxonomy): domain Bacteria; phylum Pseudomonadota; class Gammaproteobacteria; order Eutrophobiales; family Eutrophobiaceae; genus Eutrophobius. Next base: position 40,653 of record JBNMOP010000009.1, read on the forward strand.
ATCGTAAAAAAGTACCCTCTGAAGGCTATAATGGAGATAAAATAATGGGGCGCATAAATAAATTATTTTTTGAATATGAGTCTTTTTATAACAAGTCATTAAAAGATCAGGTAGCAAAGTTATATGCTTGTGATTTCTTTCAGTATCAGTACAAAATTGATGAATTTTAACTGCAAGAAGAGAGTGCCTACAAATTCTTAAGTAAGATTTAAGATATTCAGCTAAACTGTTCATAATAAAGTATTATTCATTAGACATATTTTTTGATAAGTTGATTAGTAATCGTGCTGTCTGAATACTAAAATCTGGATTAACTGACTAACAAATATTGATTAATTGGAGGGGCCCCATGGTTCTCAATAAAGGTGCATCACTGCTTGCTGTTTTTTTATTTATCATTACATATCAAGTAGTTGCGCAAGAACAGTCTGATGATGTTACTCAGATTCGGATTGAAGAAATCGTTGTTACCGCACAGAAACGCCCTGAAAACATTCAGAATGTCCCTATCTCAATATCGGCTTATTCAGGTAACTTTCTTGATGACTCAGGGATAGATACCTTACAGGATCTTAGTGCCTATACACCTAACCTGACATTGAGCCAATCAAGCCAGACAGCCAACCAGCGGATAATTATGCGTGGTGTGGGTTCCGTAGGGAATAGTGCCATTGAGCCTAGTGTCGCAGTATTTATAGACGGGGTTTATTATCCTAGACCGTCTTCTGTTGTTGGTACCTTATCTGACCTGGAATTGGTTGAAGTGTTGCGCGGTCCACAAGGGACCTTATTTGGACGAAATGCATCAATGGGCGCCTTAAATATTACGACAATGAAACCGTCAGAGGAACTTTCTGGCCAAATTCGTGGCAGCTTTGGCAGTTTTGACGCAATCAGACTATCCGGTTCAATTAGCAAAAGTATTTCTGATCAAACTAGCGGCCGTCTTTCGTTTCATTTTTCCGACCGTGATGGATACGGTAACAATACCTTTACCGGAGCAGATAACAATAGTAAATTTGGCGCATGGGAAGATAAAGGCATTCGCGGCAAACTGAATTTTACCCCTTCCGAGATGCTGGATATCAATATGACTTTTGATTATTCCAAATTAAAAAATGAAAGTGGCGTCATTGAGGTGCTCTCCGATTCTGTACTGCCAACTTATGTGGGGACACTCTCAGTAGTATTAAACCCCTTAGGACCTGCACTTGGCGGTCCTGTTCCAGAAACAGCAAATACATTTGATTATACTGTTAATCAGGACCATCGGGACAATGCAGAGGATAAGCAATGGGGCGGTGTAATGGATATAAGCTGGGATGTTAAAGACCATACGATCCGATCTATTAGCAGTTACAGGGATTGGAAAAATAATACCTTTGAATCCGCCTTACGACTACCTGCTGATCTCCTTAACAGGTTGACAGATTATGACGCTGACACCTTGTCTCAAGAGTTTCAATTATTGTCACCCACTGGTAACTATTTTGAATATGTGCTTGGTTTTTATTACTACAACGAAGATTATACTATTGATCAACAATTTGATTTGGGATCAGATTTCTGTCCAGCAATCAGTAATCTTATAACTGCCAGTACTCTCGTTCCTGCATTTGGAGCTGCTGGTGCAGCACAATGTGCTGGTGGTCCACAAACCGCAGCAATTGATACTGATTTTAGCCAGGATCTTATAAGCTATGCAGGTTTTGGTCATTTCACGGTTAATATCAGTGAATATCTTCGCTTCACCGGCGGAGTACGTTGGACAACAGATGGTAAGGATGGCAGTTTTGAACAACTTGTTCCTAATACAATATTGTTGCCTCCTTCTGCAACAAACCCATTAGCAATCAATCTTCGTACCATAGACAGTGACTCAGATCTTGCCTTCGATGATGACAAACTGACCTGGATGGCCAATGTTAATTACGACATTAATGATAATTTAATGATCTTCGCTACGGTCTCGACCGGCTTCAAGTCTGGTGGATTTAATTCAGATGGTGCGAATATTGTTATCCCCAGGGTATTTAATTCAGAAGAAGTTATTAATTATGAACTTGGTTTTAAAAGTTACCTGTTTGAAAATAAACTGGTTGCTAACTTGACATTATTTAATACAAAAATTGATAATTTCCAGGACAGGCAGTTTAACGGTGTAAACTTCATTGTTCAGAATGCAGGGAAACTGAATCAAAAAGGATTAGAACTGGATATGCGACTACAGGCAAATGAAAATCTTTCTGCGGTAGCTGGTGTTTCCTATCTCGATTCAAATTTTACTTCATTTCCCAACGCAACGGCTCTGCCATTTGAAATTGTAATTGATTCAACAGCTAAGCGGGATCAGACAGGCGAACGTAATCACTTCTCGCCGAGATGGCAAATATCATTAATGACCGAATGGCGAGACACGATAGGTGATGAAGGGTACGGCTATTATATTCGAGGTGAATTTCAACAAGTATCCGGCCAAAATGTTGGGTCAGAAACAAATCAGAATCCACAATCCAGACAAGATGGGTATAGTTTACTCAATACACGTGGCGCAGTAACTGGTCAAGATGAGAAATGGGAAGTGGCGGCCTTTGCAAAGAATTTAACGGATGAAGCAGTTTGTCAGACAATATTCAACCAACCCATAGGCATTACCTTGGGGCTAGTTGACAGTGACACGCTGGGGGGAATGCAACGCTGTGTGTTAGGTGCACCTAAGACCTATGGCGTTGAGGCAGTGTATCGTTTCTGATCTATATGATGCGGGGTGGCTAATATTGCCACCTAATACAATTTACCTAAATATCCTGTGAAATAATCTCGGTAGTAGCAGATAATCTATGTATCAGGGTTCGCAAAAAAACTTTTAAAAATCGAACCTGACATTTCAATGATACCTGTGATATGACAGTTGAATTTATTTTTAATAACGATGTTTCCTTGTCCGCTATAATAGATGCTGTACGTTCAGTCTTTGCAAGGTAACCCATCTCTCCAAAGCAGTCGCCCAATTCCAGTGTTCGTATGATTTTATTGGATTTTTTAACGACAACATTTCCAGTAATTATGATATAAAAACAGTCATCCAGCTCGCCTTCTACTATTATGTTTTCATCTTTATTATAGTTTTTCCAGGTGCTTGCATTCAAAATCTCCCCTACTTCTGTATCAGGAAATCCTTGAAAAAAATCCAGCGCCTTAATCAGGTTAAATTTTTCTTCTATTTCAATTTTAGCTTCAGGTTTTTTCAGGTTTTCAAATGCTTTATTTAAATCTGTTGCCATTTCCAGACCCGTTTTATAGCGATACTGTTTATCTTTATGGATTGCAATCTTAACAATTTCATCAAGAACTTCTGGAATTTCCGGGTTAAATGATCGCATCGGAGCGGCATCATGATTGAGTATAATTTCAACAAGCTCGGAGAAATTTGCGGAAGGAAAAGGATGTTGTCCTGTTAACAATTCATAAATAACTATTCCCAATGAGTATATGTCAGTTTGATTGTCTAGCTTCTCTTCTCGTAACTGTTCCGGTGACATGTATCTTGGAGAACCCATGAGCCCAGATGGTTGTGTCTCCGTCATATCTGGTTTATTTATATGCGCTATACTAAAATCACACATTTTAACGTCTGTGTCATTGGTCACCAGTATATTTGAAGGTTTAATATCTCGATGTGTTACGCCCTGCTCATGGGCATAATCCAATGCTTTGGCGCATTTAAAGGCTATTTCTATCACCTTCTCTATGGGAAGTAACTTTCCGGTTTTAGTGTGCTTTTTTAAAGTGTGTCCACCTTCAACTAACTCCATAACGATATAGCATGTATCATCATCCACGCCGGCATCATAAATATTAATAATATTAGGATGCGTAAGTTTACCTGCGGTATGAGCCTCATTAAAAAACATTTTTCTGTATTGTTCGCCGGAATCAGTGTCAGCAAGTAATTCTGCTAAACCAACTTTAATAGCAACAGGTCTATCGATATAGGGATCATGACCTAAATAGACTATGCCCATACTGCCTCGATCAATTTCCTTTACAACATTGTATTTCCCAAGATTGGTAATTGTATCTGACATAGTTATTTACTCGCTGGTGTAATGGCCATAAGATTTGTATTCGACAATCGCCGAACCAAGGTTTTCAAAAATACCTTACTGAATCGTAGCTGACACTCAATAGAGACTTGATCTATCAAGGTGGAATTTATTTTCATTAGCTGCATCTGTTCCTTCGCGCGAATAGTTGCAGACCGTTCTGCCTTTTCAAGATATCCCATTTCTCCGAAGCAATCTCCCGAATATAATGTACCTAAAGAATGTCCTTCTTTACTAACTTGTGCAACGCCTGAAACTATAATATAGAAAGAATCATCTATGTCTCCTTCTATAATTATTTCTTTATTTTCTTCACATTCCTGCCAAACACATGCCTGAATAATTTCCCAAATTTCTGATTCTGGGAATTCATTAAAAAATTGTATATTTTGCACTGAATTGAATATTACCTGTTGATCAATATCTTCTTCAGGTTTTTCCAAATAATCAAAAGCTAAACTTAGATCAGCTGCCATATTTAAACCCATCGTATATCTTTTGGCAGATGATTTTTGTAGTGCATGATGAACGATCCGTTCAAATATTTCAGGCAAGTCAGAACGATATGTAGATAATACTGGTTGTTGTTCGTTAATTATCTGATGTATTAATCTTGAGAAGCTGTCTGCGATAAATGGATGTTTACCTGTTAACAATTCATACATTACTATACCCAGTGAGAACAGATCAGTTTGGTTCGAAATTGCATCTTCCTGAACTTGTTCAGGAGACATATAGCGAGGAGATCCAACAAACCCCATTGGCATTGTATTGGTAGTATCAGAGCTAATGATGTGGGCTATACTAAAATCACCAATTTTAATATCATTGTCCTTTGCCATTAGAATATTAGTGGGCTTAATATCTCTGTGTATTACACCTTGTCTATGAGCATAATCCAAAGCCTTAGCACATTTAAAAACAATTTCAACCACCTGTTCCAGTGGCAGCAAATTGTCAGGTTTACAATATGTTTTTAAAGTATCTCCTTCTCCAACTAATTCCATTACGATATAACATTCTTCTTGATCCACGCCAGCATCTAAAATACTCATAATATTGGGATGCTTAAGTTTACCTGCAGCATGCGCTTCATTAAAAAACATTTTACGATACCGTTGACCTGATTCCTTATCTTTTAATGCATCTGAGATGGCAACTTTCACCGCTACAAGCTGGTCTATATAGGGATCATATCCCTGATAGACAATACCCATACTCCCGCGTCCTATTTGTTTTTGAATTTCATATTTACCAAGTTTTTCAGGTATTGAAGTTGTCATTTTTATACTTATGCCTTTGATCACTTTCGTATTTGCCAATAATTTGGCAACTATCCAGCAATAATAACCAGATTATAGTGAATTCGTTAATTGTTTCTGAGACCTACATCAAAATATAAATACATAAATGACAATCCCGCTAACTTTTCCATGGCTATGCATACATAAATATATGCATTTTATGAATAGTTTAATATTTGCTGTTGCAGTCGGACAATTTATAAACTATTAATTTACCTAATAGATAAATTAATGATTAATTAATAAAGGGAGGTAATGATATCAACAGCAGGATATTCCTGATGAAAACAATGACTAAATAAATTACGGCTGAATATTAAATACCATAATTACTAGAAATTCAGTTTTATATTCAAGCTGATTTGGCTGTTTTAGCTATATGTAGCATTTCAATATTTGCTTCTATAAAACTCAGTATCCCATCTTTTGTCAAGCCTGCTTCCTTAAGCATATCATCTTGTGAACCGTGGGGAATTAGTTTGTCTGGTAACCCACAGTTCAAAATTTTTGTCTCTATCTTGTTTCTTGCAAGATATTCGTTTACAGCACTACCAGCGCCACCTTGCACAACATTTTCTTCAATAGTAACAAGAAATTCATAATTACTGGCGAGCTCAAATATAATATCTTCATCTAGTGGTTTAACAAATCTCATATTAATTACTGTTGCATCAATGATTTCAGCAACTTCTATGCTGGTAGACACAACAGATCCAAAAGCAAGAATTGCGATTCTTTTTCCAGTTCGTTTAATTTCAGCCTTACCAATTGGCAAACATTCCATGCGTTTTACGATAGCTACACCAGGGCCTACACCTCGCGGATATCGGACTGCGGCAGGTTGATCAAGCATATATCCTGTATACAGCATTTGCCGACATTCATTTTCATCTGAAGGCGCCATTACTACTATGTTTGGCAGACATCTTAGAAATGTAAAATCATAGCTTCCATTGTGGGTAGGTCCATCTGAACCTACAAGTCCAGCGCGATCAATTGCAAATAACACAGGTAAATTCTGATTTATAACATCATTAATCAATTGGTCATAGGCTCTTTGTAAAAAGGTGGAATAGATAGCAACAACAGGTTTTAATCCTTCACACGCCATACCTGCAGCCAGAGTCACGCTGTGTTGTTCTGCAATGGCGACATCAAAATATCTATTAGGATACTCTTTTTCAAATCGTATAAGGTCAGAGCCTTCTCTCATCGCAGGAGTAATTGCGACTAGACGTTTATCCTGACTAGCCATATCACATATCCACTGACCAAAGACATGACTGTAAGTAGGTTTAACTTTTTTATTAGAAGGCATCATTCCACGTTTTGGGTCGAATGGCTTGGAGACGGCATGGTATTTTACAGGATCTGCTTCTGCCGGGGCGTAACCTTTACCTTTTCTTGTAATGACATGAAGAAATTGAGGTCCATCAAGTTCCCGAATATTCCTTATAGTTTCAAGCAAGGTAGGCAAGTGATGACCATCGATTGGACCTATGTAATTAAATCCTAATTCTTCAAATAATGTTCCTGGAACAATTAAACCTTTTATATGCTCTTCAGCACGTTTCGCAATTTCCCACATGGGAGGCATATTTGCCAAAACTTTTTTGCCTTTTTCTCTTACGTAGGTATAGAGTTTTCCTGAAAGGATTTGCGCAACGCGGTTAGATAATGCCCCTACATTTGGGGAAATAGACATGTTGTTATCGTTAAGTATAACTAAAAGATCACTACGAAGATCACCAGCATGGTTTAATGCCTCAAATGCCATGCCAGCAGTTATTCCACCATCACCAATGATAGCGACTGTTTTGCGAGATATATCCATTCGTTCACTGGCAATTGCCATACCTAATGCGGCACTAATAGAGGTACTTGAATGCCCTACACCAAAGGTATCAAACTCACTTTCCTCACGTTTAGGAAATGGCGCTAAGCCACCCGACTTGCGAATTGTATGTAACAGGTCTCTTCTACCTGTCAAAACTTTATGAACGTAAGCCTGATGACCCACGTCCCAAACAAGACGGTCATGTGGTGTATTATATATGTAATGTAATGCAATGCTTAACTCAACTGTACCCAGACTTGCTGCAAAATGACCACTATTATTACTTGCCCAATGTAATAAAAATTCTCGTAACTCTTTAGCAAGTGCTTCTAATTCTGATTCTGGAAGTAATCTTAAATCTGCGGGAGAATTTATCTTTTCTAGTTTGGGGGTGTTGAGTAAATCTAGCATTATATTATTAATGTAATTTTAACGTTTCCGGATTATTGAATTGGTTCAAGTCTAAATTAATGCATTATACATATATGTAATTGTAATTTTTGTCATATCTGTACATTTACCATATCATCCTGTATCTTGCTAATTTTACAGGTATTTACATACAATATACTAATCCATTTTGTCGACTACAGCATTCTTAATTTTCGGAGTCTTTTGATGAGCGTACCATTAGTCCAACAATTCCAAATTGCCAAATATCTTCTCATCAATAAAATAAAACGGGTAGAGCGCTATCCATTAGTATTAATGCTGGAACCATTATTTAGATGTAATCTAGCCTGCTCAGGGTGTGGAAAAATTGATTACCCGGAGGAAATCCTCAATAAAAGACTAAGTTTTGAAGAATGTATGCATGCAATTGACGAATGTGGTGCTCCTATTGTATCAATTGCAG
>JBNMOP010000010.1:0-47928 GCA_051275005.1 Gammaproteobacteria bacterium
CCATTCCTCGAAATGGCCAACTTGATAAAGACTATAGACAATACATTTATCTATGTCAATATAATTTACTACCTTTGTATTTTATACTATGTCATATATTATAGTTAGGGTTTGCGAGATTTAGTATAATTATCATGAATTTATTACCTTTTACACATGACACCAGCAAATAGATGCTAAACGAAATAAAATGGGCAACTCGCCAACGATTGCAATATATCGAATTAATGGCCTATTACACTGGTGTCGTCACACGTAGTAACCTCGCCAAAGCATTTGGACTGTCAGACGCAGCGGCCACGAAAGACCTGAAATTCTATAGCGAAATTGCCCCAGATAACCTGCACTACAAACACAACGTATTCGGATTTGTGCCCACACCTGCTTTTAAAGAAGTTTTTGCAGATCTATCTCCAGCGACTGTTTTGCCTATGATTGAAGCCAATCTTACTGTCGCTGGTGGCCCCAACCTAGATAGCAATGTCTTTGGAATTCCTGTCGATGGCTTATCCCTACCGAATCGATTACCCGATAAAACGGTGCTTTCACAGGTCACGCGCGCCATACATAGCCACAAAAAATTACAAGTTAGTTACCATTCACTTTCAAAAAGGGATAGTAAGGAAAACCGTGTAATCGAACCACACGCTTTGGTCAATACAGGTTTTCGTTGGCATGTCCGCGCTTACAACGAAGACACTTTTGATTTCAGAGATTTCGTATTGTCACGCTTTGAAGACGCGCAGTGTCTGGACGAGCTTGCTGATTCCAGTGCTCAATACGATGATGATTGGGTGGAGATCATTAACCTGCAATTAGCCCCACATCCAAACCTGGATGATAAGAATCGAACAAGCTTGTTGATTGATTACGGCGCTGAAAATGAAATGATAGAAATTAAAATCAGGCGTGCCCTAATCGGCTATCTGTTACAACAGTTGTCAGTCGACACGACACAAGACCACACATTGAACCCTAATAAGTATCAATTGATTGTTTTAAACCGGGACGAAATAGAGCCTTTTGCGGGATGGGCTTTTAATTAGAATTAAATCTTAAGACTGTCTGCTATCGGCCCAGACTGTGTGAAAACGCGAAAAACATAAATATTGACTGAGCAAGGTGCGCTAACAAGCACTATTCACCTTTATTCATCATATGGTTGGCTGTTTGAGTGAAGGCCATGATCAATTGTTCTCTGAATGCTGCGTCAATTGGCATTTCATCCAGTGCGTTGCGCATACACATCAACCATTGGTCTCTTTCGGACTCACCTATCTTGAAAGGCAGATGTCTTGCTCTTAATCTTGGATGACCGAAGGCTGCCACATATCTATCTGGCCCACCGAGCCAGCCACTTAAAAACATAAAGAACTTTTCTCTGCTACTACGCATATCCTTGGGATGTAAATCGCGAATTGTTCTAGCTTCTGGGAGTGATTCCATGTTGTCATAAAACGTATTTACCAGCTTCCACAGCCCTTCTTCTAAACCTATTCTTTCATAACTACTCTTTTCTGTTTCACTTTGATAGTCAACATCAACTTTCTTCAATCTCCGCATTCCTCAAGAATTTCTACGGTCGTCTCTGTATCGACCAGTATAAACAGGTCAATGATGTCTTCGTTATGCATACGCACGCAGCCTCTTGAACCGGGCTCACCCATTTCAGTATCATCCGGGCTACCATGAATATAAATATGGCGATCATGGCTGTCGACGTTACCGCCTTTGTTCTTACCTTCTTCACAACCGCTTAACCAAAAGATACACGTCAATATCCAGTCTCTGTCCGGGAACTGTTCGCCTAACTCTGGACTGTATATTTCCCCCGTTGGTACTCTGCCAACAAAGACAGTATTTTGTTGGCAATCTTCACCATCCATTTCACAGATTATTTCACTGATTATATGTTTTCCTCTTGGTGTACATTCACTATCCATGAGTTCTCCCATTCCATTCTTTGCAGTCGAGATTCGAAATCCATGAAGGGGCTCATCATCCTCAAGGAACAAGAGTGTTTGTCTGCTAATATCAATTTCTATATGTGTTTTTCTGTTCATATCTGTCCTATTTTCAGTTTATTCAAACATTTAACGTTTTTTGACCGTAAGTAGACCGTCATAATTTCCATCAGCTGCCAATTCGTAGCCGTTAATGTCTTTTGTTGTGACTAATATATTGTCTTCATACCATAGTGGTACATAAGGCAATTGCTCTGCTAAGTAAGCCTGCAAGATTTTATATGCTTCTGCCTGTTCACTCAAATTCTGCTTACCTTCTGCCGCCTCTATCATGGCATCTGCTTTGGCGTCCATGAACCGGCCTCTATTCGCACCATTGGGTGGTGTTGAAGTACTATGAAACGCATAGCGAAAAATATCGGGAATTTTGAGTCCTACCCATGACAGGCTATACATCTGAAAACGACCGGCCTTGATATCACCATAAAAGGTTCCCCAATCGTAACTACGCACATCTACATCAACACCTACTTGTTTTAATTGATATTGAATGATCGTCGCCAAACGAACTCGGAAAGGATTGTTTGAAGTTTTATAAATAATCTTTAGTGGATTGTTTTCATCATAACCTGCAGCCTTGAGTAATCGCCTTGACAGTTCTGGATTAAATCCAACTCCGGTTAATTCAGCATTACCACTCCAGTGCTCTGGTGGCAACATCGCGCCAGCCTTTCGGGCTGTATTGTCCATCACATGTTGAATAATTTCTTCTCTATTGATCGCATGGGCTATTGCTTGGCGAATCGGCAGTTGACTGGTCACTGGATCAGCCATATTGAATCCCATATAAGTGAAAGAATCTCCCTTTGCTTTATCAATATGAGTTTTACCCTGCTCCTCAAGCCAGCTAATCATTTCTCTAGGGATATCGCCTTGAAGGATATCTAGCTCATCGCGCATTAATTTTAATATACGCACCGTCGGATCTTTGACAGTAATAAATTTTAAACGTTGATTATCTCTTAGACGTTTTAATACAAGATCACCATCGTTTGGCCATTCTTCTAATGCGACTGGGCCACTGCCAATCGGCTGTCGATTAAAAGGATGATCTGAGGCTATCAATGATGCGGGTAATATTCCGATGACAAGTCTGCCTGGAAATAATGGATCTGGATGCTTTAAAATAAAATCGACGGTGTCTTCATCAACCACTTCTATATTTTCAATAACTGCAATTGAACCTCGATGCGGTGAAGCATTACTCATTTCTAATACATGATCATAGGTCGCTTTAACATCAGCAGCAGTCAGTCTTTCTCCGTGATGAAATTGTCTGCCTGAATTATTTTTTATATGGCCTAAGGTAAAACGATAGTGTTTAACGTTAATCATTTCCCAGTCTGCGAGGTCTGGAATGAACTGAAAATTATCATCGAAATCAACCAGACTGCGATAGATTAACCGCGTGATTCGATATGAAGTGGCATCTGTTGAAAAACGTGGATCAAGTGTGACTGGGGCTGATTCCAGGCCGAAGCGAATGGCGTCATCTTTTTCCTGGCTACAGCCTGAAAGAAATATAAGTGCAACATATAGATAAATAACAAAACGTCGTTTATCTATCATTTATTTATTTTCCTTATTTTATATTTTTGGTTTCATTTTTTTGATCTGCGAAACACGGCAATGGATTCAACATGCGTTGTATGAGGGAACATATCCATCACGCCAGCTTGTTCTAGCTTAAAACCCTTATCATTGACGAGTATACCCGCATCTCTTGCCAGAGTTGATGGATTGCAGGAAACATAAACAATTCTTTCAACTGACTTGAGATTCATTTTTTCTATGACTTCCTGTGCACCATTACGCGCCGGATCCAATAATAATTTATTAAAACCACCTTTAATAAATTCTTCATTCATCATGTCATTCAACATCTGGTCTTTGGCTAGATCTATAGCTCGGAATTCCACATTGCTTATATTGTTAAACGCTGCATTTTGCTTTGCGCGTTCGACCAGATCTTGCTCTCCCTCAATACCCAATACTCTGAAGGCTCTTCTCGCCAGTGGTAATGTAAAATTACCAATCCCGCAGAACAAATCGAGCACACGATCTTCACTATTCACTTCGAGCAACTCTAGTGCGCGAGGCACCATGGCACGATTAATTTCAAAATTTACCTGCGTGAAGTCCGTCGGTAGAAAGTTTAGCGTGATATCAAATTCTGGTAAGGCATAAAATAATTGCCTAGGCCTAGTGCCTACTAATGGCACTACAGAATCTGGACCGCCTGATTGCAAATAGATATCCACATCATGCTGTTCTGAGAATGCTTTGAGTTTCGAGTTATCATCATCATTAAAATTGGCAAGGTGCCTGAAAATCAATGCCGTGACCTCATCACCCACGGCAACTTCAATTTGCGGGATTTGTTTGATTAGTGATAATTCTGTAATTAAACATTGCAGTGGTTCAATCAATGTCCCTACGGAAGGATGCAAGACTTCACAACGGCTGATATCAGCGACAAAAGGACTGTATTTTTCTCGAAACCCGACCAACACTCTCTCTTTTTTATCAACATACTTAACCCCTAGGCGTGCCTTGCGACGATATCCCCATTGAGGCCCGGTTAATGGAGGAATGACTGACTTCGGTTTGACTTTGCCGATGTGTGTTAATTGTTCCATCAATACAGATTGTTTATGTTCTATTTGAAAATCGTGCTGCATATGTTGCAAACTACAGCCACCACATAAACCAAAGAACTCGCACTTGGCATCCACACGCTCAGATGCTGGGTTGGTTATTTCAAGTGCATGCGCTTCATCATACTTCGGCCGCTGTTTTTTATACTGGAACAGCACATCTTCACCTGGAAGTGCACCGTTAACGAAGACTGTCTTACCATTGACATGCGCGATACCACGACCTTCATGTGAAAGAGATTCTATTTTTGCAGAGTCAGGTTCCTGCGGAAGCTTTTTACGTCGTCTTGCCATGATTAATAATAATTAAATATTTATAGAGTAAATATTGAGGTTCTTTGAATAGCAAATCGAATATGGTTATTCGATGTATTTTTTATTTATTTCCAGGCGCTTAAGAACTCAAGTAAATGTGGTTCGCCTTCTTCTTGCAACATGTCTCTAACACGCTCGCATTCTACGTCATAAGCAGTTTTTGATTTCTGCCCACGCATCAATTCATAACGCAGATAGACCAGATAAGTATTGAGTACATCAGTCTCGCAATAATTACGAATTCCTTCAATGTCACCGGTAAGATAATTATCCCAGACCTTACTCCCATCCATACCCATCTTGCCTGGAAAACCTAACATGGTCGCAATTTCTGTCAGGGGTGCGTTTGCTCGGGGGTTATATCCCGCGATGACATCCATTAAATCAGTATGCCTGTCGTGAAAACGGCTGATGTAATTATTCCATTTGAAACTTTGATCCTCACCGCCCGTTTCCCAGTAGCGTGAAGCATTAATCCCATGCAACAGTGTACGATAATGCAAGACGGGTAAATCAAAGCCACTGCCGTTCCAGGAAACCAGTTTTGGAGTATAGCGATCAATACCATCAAAAAATCGTTGGATAACATCTGCTTCAGAAGAATCAATATCACCCAAAGACCAGATGCTTAATTTATCGGAGGTCCTGAGAACGACCGAGATGGCAACGATCTTTTGTAGATGGTGGCGAAGAAAATCACTGCCACCCGTTTGTTGTCTGCGTTGAGCAAACATGGATTCGCCAACTTCTGCATCGGTCAAGCCATCCATGTCAGAGAGCTTTCTTGCGGAATCAGTATCCGGGACAGTTTCAATATCAAAAACGAGAATATTCATTTATTTAAAAATAATTTTCTTATCGCAGCATCAGTGTGCTCATGGATTCCCTCATTGTATGCTATGAGGGAAAGTGTATTTATAGCCAGTGACTAAACTTTCAGCATTTTATTTTTGTTGCCACGTCCCATCGCCACCTTTATGCCACCACCCAGATGGTGCATTGCCAACCCATCGTCGTGCGAAGGTACTGCGTATTTCTTCCTCCCATTCCGGATGTCCGTTGGCCTTGGCTATTTCAGTGTAGAGTGAATTACGATCCCCATTCTCATCAGCCACCAACTTTTTAACATTGTTACGTTCTTTCAAAGGGATGGTCTTGGCATCCTTGATACTGATCAGTCCATTGTTTTCCATTCCAACACCACCACTATTGTAATGGGGTACCAGAGATTGGTGGCGTGCTGTCATCAAGCCCTTGAGTTTATTAATCCCCGGAGTTGAGACATTGATATCGGGTTGCGCTGCGTGTGCATCAGATATCAGTATATTCAAAACGAATAGCGCGATATCAGCACTTAATTTTTCTATTGCATCTACTTCTATTGCACTAGTTTCTTTTTCCGGCTCGGAGGCTGCAGGGACTTCTTCGTTGTCTATTTCTTTTTCTTTGTCTATCCCATACACATCACGTATCAATATATCTGCTGCGCTTTCTGCTGCTGCTGCCGGGAAGTAGACATTAATCGTGACACATGCGGTTAACAGCATTGATATGAACATGACCGGCGTCATTCTTCTTGCTTTTTTCATAACCTTTCCTCTTTCCATCGTGGCAATTACTTGAATAGACTCATTTTGTATAGGGATGTTTCAAAATACATCAACTTCTTACTCGAATGATACCTCACCTTCGGCAATTTGTTTTAATCCTCCGATTAAATCATCCCATTTGATAGATCGCCCTGTTCCCCTGACTTCAACCCAGGGTGGGAAAAGTCCCCCACGGGTCAATATATAAAAGCCATCCGCCGTTTTTTTCACGCCACCTAGTTCGCATATTCCATTAAAGAGGCGGCAGCCAATACCGATTTGACCATAGGAATATGAGGGCAGAAATTTCAAAAAACTGTTGGATAATGTTCCGCTAAGGCCACCACCAATCTGATTCAAATTTTCCAGTGCCTTCTGGCTAATACGATGTGGTCTGTCATCGTTGTCTGGCGAAGCAAACTCAGCTTCAAAATAAACTGGCTGCCAATTCTCAAGTTTTAGTTTCCCCATTTTACCATTCAGGCTGCCCTCGATTTTACCGAATGAAAAAGTATCGCTCAGTAACTCTAGATCCAGACCTGATATTTCAATATCGGCGTTTAATATGGAAAATTCACTAAATACCTCATCTATCTGAAGTTCTCGTAGAGTGATATCTCCATCAAAAACACGAAACGCGATATCCCCGTCCAACTCCAGTCTATTATTATGATATTTAAGACCTGAGACGACGCTGGACAATTTACCTGATAATAATGGCCAACCTACTGCCTGGGTGAAGGCCTGCATGGATATCGGGGTTAGTAGTCCATTCAAATTTAATTCAAAATCACTGGTCCCCAGATTCTTCAGACTGAAATGGTCGATTAATAATTCACCATCCAGTATTTCTACATTCTGCCATTCGACGACCTTTAATTGATTGCCTGTAGATTCAAACTGAATATCTCCTGGACCTAAATCAAGACGATATAAACTCATTCCATCCCAACTCAAATTAGAAGTTATGGGCACTTTTCCTTCTGCAAGGCGAATATCCGTCGATGCACCGGAGATGCTAAAACGACTTTTAGTGTCATCTATAAAAAAATCTTTCAAGTCAATAGCAAACTGACGTATTTCATTCCCGGCATAACCCAATTGAAAATCGACAGCCCCGGCTATTTCTACATCGCTAAAATTTGTCTGTAATGATAGTGGTTGAATATAGACCGAAAAAGCGTTTGCCAGATTTGGGATACTGACGGCAAGCTCTATTTTATCCAGCGCAAAATCATTGAGATTGATGATCGCGTTATTAATATCAGCTTTCAATGTTGCAGGATGATCAAAGCTTAACTCTGATACTTCAAGTTGATTGAGAGTGACATCCCATTGCAACACTGTATGCAGAGAAACAGCCTTATTATCTATCTCCAGATAAAAACCAGGTTTATCGCCGAGCAACACAAGTCCAGGAACCAGATACATTGCACCTTGCTGTATGACTGTATCAAAGACAATCACCCATTTTTCTGAGTTTTTCTTGTTCGATAGATTGGCAGATAATGAAGTTGTTAGAGATACTTCTTCAAACACATTATTTCCGTCGAGCCCCAGATTGGACAATAGGCCCTCGATACTAAACTCATTAACAAGATCATCACGACCTTTTGCCACAATAGATAAATCTGCGGCACCTGAAGTAAATTCATGTTCCTGAAAAAACGCCTGAAAATAATCTTCAGCAAGTGGATGCTGCGTTAGAAGTTTTTGAAGTTGTAGAAGCATGACTTCTTGAAGCTTTAAATTTCCTGTCCAGTCTCCGGAAGTTTTTTTGTAACTCACAGAGGCTTTGCTTTCCGCAATATTAATTTCTTTTGCAGCCAGCTCCAGCAGTCCATCCTGAAAATGATAAAGAAACTTAAAATCAGCTTCAATCTTGCCGAGGTCTTTATGCTGTCCTTTCAAGTTAGCATGTTCACAAGAAACACTATCAAGCAGATAGTTAGCCTGATGGCATCGCAATTGGACATCTGTAATTTGACCCATCAGCGCTGAATTGATAATGCTCGCGGAGATTGAAAGGTCGGGATGCAACAAGTTCTGCCAATCCAACTGAATTGAAACTTCACGGGCACTAAAACCCTCGGTTTCTATTGTATCTAGAGTAAGGGATACATCTTCGATCGCACTAACAACTGGAGAAAAACAAAGTAAGAGCAGAAGGCAGAAGCAAGCCTTGGCTAAAAGATAATCAGGCAGAGAAAACGTTGGTCGACAGATAGCGATCCCCTCGATCGCAAATGATGGTAACAATTAGTGCATTCTCAACTTCTTCTGAAAGCTTGAGTGCAGCAGCAAGCCCGCCGCCTGAGGATATCCCTGCAAAAATACCTTCTTCTCTACCTAAGGCAATGGTTGTCTGTTCTGCATCTTTCTGTGAGACATCAAAGATCCTGTCGACTCTCGATGCATCATAAATCTTTGGTAAATATTCTTTAGGCCAACGCCGAATCCCGGGAATTTGACCGCCTTCGACAGGTTGTACACCGATAATCTGTATCTCTGGATTTTGTTCCTTCAAGTAACGTGATGTCCCCATAATGGTACCTGTGGTTCCCATGGAACTCACAAAGTGTGTAATCTTGCCGTGCGTATCACGCCAAATTTCGGGACCGGTGCCTTCGTAATGCGCTAACGGGTTATCTTGATTTGAAAATTGATCAAGAACAATCCCTTTTTTGTCTGCTTCCATTTCACGAGATAGATCTATCGCTGCTTCCATACTCCCCGCTTCCGGTGTCAGAATAATCTCTGCACCAAATGCCTTCATCACCGCACGCCTTTCTTGACTCATATGCTCGGGCATAATCAGGATCATTTTGTAGCCTTTAATCGCAGCCACCATCGCCAGAGCAATCCCGGTATTACCACTAGTTGCTTCAATCAAAGTATCGCCGGGTTTAATGTCTCCCCGTGCTTCTGCATGCTTGATCATACTCAGAGCAGGTCTATCCTTAACTGAACCTGCAGGGTTATTCCCTTCCAGTTTGGCCATGATGATATTGCTGGTATTACCCGGAAGACGTTGTAATCTGACCAGAGGGGTATTACCAACATGTGCTTCAATCGTGGGGAAGTCTTCTTTATTTAATTTTAAATCATTCACTTTCTTGGCACACTCATTACTCATTAATAATCTACTACATTTTATCTGTTAATTGTTTGGCCAGTATCAAGGCATCTTCACGACCAAATTTAGCGGGATAATAATCTTTCCGACTTCCGACTTCATCAAAACCTGATTTTTCATAGATTTTTAACGCCTGTCCATTTGAAGGTCGTACTTCAAGAAACATGACATCTGCATGATGCACTCTTGCCAGATCAATCAGATATTCAATCATCTCTTTACCCAGGCCATTATTCTGTAAGTCAGACTTGATGCAAAGATTGAGAATATGCGCTTCACCCGCAAGCACGGACATAATGCCATAACCCGAGACACTATCCTCTAGCTCAAGAATCCAGCAACAATAACCAACGCTCAGACAATCTTGAAAAATACCGATCGACCAGGGAAATTCGTAAACACTTTTTTCGATCGCCATAACTTTTTCCAGATCCATTTCTGACATGGGCCGAAAAACGATTGTTGCTTGTTGCAAGACAGCACTCATTTTATTTCCTGATGATCTGTTTTCTTGTAAACGCGCATCGCCAATTGCAAATCCTGCCATGCTTTCTTTTTATCACGAGGTGACCGCAATAAATAGGCAGGATGATATGTCACTATCACAGGAATCCCTGACTCAGCATATACATATTGCTGGCCACGCATCTTGCCAATCGGTGTTTCTGTTTGCAGCAGATTTTGAGCAGCGATACGACCTAGTGCAAGGATGATTTTGGGTTGAATTAAATCTATCTGCTGTTGCAGATAGCTTGAGCAGGCAGCAACCTCTTCTGGTTTCGGATCACGATTCTCTGGTGGACGACATTTGAGAATATTTGCAATAAACACCTGTTCTCTTTGCAAGCCACAGGCAAGCAACATGCTGTTCAATAATTTTCCGGCACGACCAACAAAAGGTTCTCCCTGCTTGTCTTCCTCCGCTCCCGGTGCTTCTCCGATGATTAACCAGTCTGCGTTATGATCACCGATACCAAATACAGTCTGCCTTCGTCCTCGATGCAATTCACATTGCTGACATTTTGCCACGCGCTGTCGCAGATCTTTCCAGGAATCACTTTCATCAACTATTTCTATTTCGGAAACATGATCGACAATCACTCTATCTTTTGACCAGTAGACATCAACCCCCATGGTCTGCAGATAATATTCTTGTGTTTGCGTCAAACCCATCATTTTCATCTCAAACTTGCGGATGTGCCCTTTCAGTATGAGCCTGAGCTTTATTCAATGCGTTGATATAGGCCTTGGCAGAGGCAATGATGATATCCGTATCTGCGCCTTGTCCATTAATTACCCGACCATCCATATCAACTCTGACAGTAACTTCACCTTGTGAATCTGTCCCTGTCGTAATATTGCTTACTGAGTAAAGTTCTAACTTACAACCACTCTCCACAAGCGACTCGATGGCCTTAAATGTTGCGTCAACAGGCCCGCCTCCATCTGAAGTGGCATGTTTTTCCTCACCATCAATCGTCAAAGTCACTTCTGCAACGGGAGTCTCGCCTGTTTCGGAAGTGACTTTTATGGCGATAAGTTTAATTCTCTCCATTGTAGTTTCATGGATGGTGTCAGTGACCAGTGCATGTAAATCTTCATCGAATATCTCATGTTTCTTGTCTGCAAGATCCTTAAAGCGACTGAACGCAGCGTTGATATCCTCTTCACGTTCAAACTCGATCCCTAAATCAGAGAGTCTGGATTTAAACGCGTTACGACCGGAGTGTTTACCCAAAACCATTCTATTAGCATTCCAACCAACATCTTCAGCGCGCATGATTTCATAAGTCTCGCGACTTTTAAGTACACCATCCTGATGTATCCCTGCTTCGTGAGCGAAAGCATTCGCTCCGACAATTGCTTTATTTGGCTGTACTGGAAAACCTGTCACGCTTGAAACCAGACGTGAACATGTCATTATCTGCGTAGTATCCAAAGTCGTATCACAAGGAAACACATCCTGGCGAGTTCGCACCGCCATCACAACTTCTTCCAGCGAGGCATTACCAGCACGCTCACCCAGACCATTGATCGTACACTCGACCTGCCTGGCTCCATTCATCACCGCTGCAAGTGAATTACCGACGGCTAAACCTAAATCATTATGGCAATGCACGGAAAATATTGCCTTGTCAGAATTGGGGACTCTCTCAATCAATTGTTTGATCAATTCCCCAAATTGCTGAGGCAAATTGTAACCCACCGTATCTGGAATATTTACCGTGGTTGCGCCAGCGTCAATGACAGCTTCCAAAACTCGACATAAAAAATCCAGTTCTGATCGACCAGCATCTTCAGGCGAAAATTCAACATTGTCTGTGTAGTTACGTGCGCGCTTCACCGCATGTACCGCCTGCTCAACGACTTGATCAGGTGTCATGCGTAATTTTTCTTTCATATGGATAGGCGACGTTGCAAGAAACGTATGGATTCTTGATGAGCGTGCCGGTTTTAAGGCTGCTGCAGCCCTATCGATATCTTTATCCAATGCGCGAGCGAGCCCACAAATCGTACTGTCCTTAATGACCTCTGCAACCTGATACACGGCCTCGAAATCACCCGGGCTAGCTATCGGAAAGCCTGCCTCAATCACATCGACTTTCATGCGTTCAAGTGTCTTGGCGATACGAACCTTTTCATCCTTGGTCATTGACGCACCAGGGCTTTGTTCGCCATCACGAAGCGTTGTATCAAATATTATTAATTTATCTTGCATTTTCCTGCTCCAAACCTGCATCCATACTACAGTAAGGATGCGTTACCATAAACGAATTTGTCGTGTGTGAGTTACACACGAATTTACAACAGATTGTGAGGTGGTTTATTTTGCCCGACAGGGCAGCAAACGTAACAGAGCACCGAATGATGATTCGGTATTTAAAGCTAACTGATAATTTTGATTGATTGTCTTAATCATGAAGCTAAATATAACGACACTATCAAGTATTGCAAGTGATTTTAGAGAGAATAACCCAAAGATAAAACAACCTTGGGATAAAATAACCTTGAGATATTTCAAGAATCAGTCTTGGCTATCTGATGATTCCTGAAGTTTTCTTGCGGCGCGATGTTTGCGTATGAAGACAAGTGTCATTACTGGGCCAGAGATAGCATAAACCAGGGCGATTGTAGCCAATACTAATGGTGGCTCGCTGGCGATAAACACAAAAAGTAGTACCAGCAATAATATTCCCACAAAGGGAACGCGGCCTTTAAAATCTATGTCCTTGAAACTGTAATACCGAATATTACTCACCATCAGTATTCCAGCGAGCACGGTGATAGGAAATGCGATGATCGTCAAATTTGTGACGTCTACAAATTCCTGCGATTCTCCTAACCAAATCATACCGGCTACCAAAGCGGCGGCGGCGGGACTGGGTAAACCTTGAAAAAACCGTTTGTCTTCACTTGCTGGCTGCGTGTTAAATCGGGCAAGTCTCAGTGCTGTTGATGCCGTGTATACAAACGCTGCAAGCCAACCCAGTTTGCCCATATCAGACAAGGCCCACTGATAGACAATTAAAGCAGGGGCTAAACCAAACGAAACCATATCGGCCAAACTATCGTACTCAACACCAAAATCGGACTGGGTATTTGTTAAGCGTGCAATCCGGCCATCCATACCATCCATTACCATGGCAATAAAAATGGCGATAGCAGCAGCCTCAAATTGTGAATTCATGCCTGCGACAATGCCATAGAAACCTGCGAACAAACCGGCTGTTGTGAACAGATTAGGTAGTAGATAGATACCGCGACGACGATTCAAATTTTTTCTGCCTTGATTATCAAAATATCAGCATGAATAATACGCCGATGAAACCAGCATGTTCCACTCATTTCTCACAGCATTACAAACAAAACCTTCTGTGCTTAAGCGGCACCACCTGAAACGACGGCTTTACCATGTGGATTATTGTCGTTAATCATACTCGCCGGTTTTTCATGTATTAGGTGAGCAAGAATATCTTCGCCTGAAGTGATCGACTGGCCAATTTCAATCTCAAGTTTTGCATTTGTCGAAATGAACACATCCACTGTGCCGCCAAAAAATAAATAACCACATCTTTGTCCCTGACCAAGACGCTCACCAGACTGAATGTATATTCGAAACAAACGTGCCACGAAAGAACCCAATCTGAAAACAACTACCACGTCATCGCCTTCATCCGTTCTAATCCAGAAAGAAAATTTTCGTTGTCCTTTTTCTTCCTGACATTTCTTTGACCACTGCTCCATCACTTTACCTTCAGCCGGACTACGTAGAGAGTAAATATCGAAGCTCGACATCTTTATTCTGACTCTTTTCGCCCGTCGTTCAATCCCTTGTAGGCTAAGCCATGGATCATCAGTTTCATCTATCTGAATAACTTTTCCATGAACCGGACTGAGCAAGGCCAACGGGGAAGAGGGAATGTTTCGCTGAGGATCTCGTAACAGGAAGAGGAAAAAACAAAAAGTGACTGCAAGTGAAATGGTTATGCTGTTGCTAAAGAAATAAAAAGCTAGCAGAACTAATCCGGCCAGTATCAACAAAAGCAACCAACCTTCTTTGGCAATAAATGGATAACGGTTAGTAGGCATGCTTCAACCTTAAAAAATCAAGGCCCTGTAAACGATACAGGGCCTTATTAATCTTATTCACCACCAGACTTCTATTGCTAAAAAATGAGTGCTTTAGTTCTTATCGGTATCAACCAGTTGATTGGCTTTAATCCAGGGCATCATTGAACGCAGTTTTTCACCCGTAACTTCAATATCATGCTTTTTCATTTCTTCCCTACGGGCAGGCAAACTACTCACATTAGCAACGAATTCTTTTGCAAACTCACCACTTTGTATTTCAGAAAGAATCTTTTTCATCTCGGCTTTAGTTTGCTCATTTACAATACGCGGCCCGCGAGTTACATCGCCATACTCAGCTGTGTTGGATATGGAATATCGCATATTTGCGATGCCGCCTTCGTACATAAGATCAACGATAAGCTTCAACTCGTGAAGACATTCAAAATATGCCATTTCTGGCGGATATCCACCTTCGACTAACGTTTCAAAACCTGCTTGAACCAAAGCTGTTGTGCCACCACATAAAACTGTTTGCTCACCGAACAAGTCAGTTTCTGTTTCATCTTTGAAAGTTGTTTCAATAATGGCTGTTCGACCGCCACCAATTGCAGAGGCATAAGATAAGGCAAGCGCTTTTGCCTGACCTGATTTATCTTGCTTCACTGCGATCAAATCAGGTATGCCACCGCCTTTCACGAACTCGCTACGAACTGTGTGTCCCGGTGCTTTCGGCGCAATCATAATGACATCCAAATCATCTCGTAATGCAATAAGATCAAAATGCACATTAAAACCATGTGCAAAAGCCAATGTGGCACCTTGTTTTAGATTTGGTTCAACTTCATTTTTGTACAAATCAGCCTGAAACTCATCTGGGGCAAGAATCATAACGACATCAGCCCAAGCCACTGCTTCTTCAATTGGTTTCACTGAGAGGCCAGCTTTTTCTGCTTTAGCAACAGAGCTAGAGTCTTTACGCAAGCCGACGCAAACATCAACATCGGAATCTTTCAGGTTGTTCGCATGTGCATGCCCTTGTGAACCATAACCAATAACCGCAACCTTCTTGGCCTGGATAAGGGAAATATCTGCATCTTTGTCATAATAAATATTCATAATCTCTAGCTCTCAAAATATATTAAAAATAAAATCTAATGGAATAAAATTTCTTAAATCGTTTTAAATACTAAATCGCTTTATCTCCACGGGCGATACCTGATACTCCGGATCGCACAACTTCCAGAATATCATTGTCGTCCAATGCACCGATAAAGGCATCCAGCTTATCGCCTGCACCTGTCATCTCTATGGTATATGTGTTTTCTGTGACATCAATAATTCGGCCACGGAAAATATCAACCAGGCGTTTAATTTCTTCACGATGTTCACCTTTAGCCAACAACTTGATTAACATCAGTTCACGTTCAATGTGACGGCTTTCATTCAAGTCCATTACTTTAATCACATCAACCAGTTTATTCAGATGCTTGGTGATCTGTTCTATCACTTCATCCGAACCTGAGGTCACCAAGGTCATACGTGACACCGTAGGATCCTCTGTCGGCGCAACAGTGAGTGACTCAATGTTATACGCTCTCGCGGAGAACAGGCCTGCAACACGTGACAATGCACCTGTTTCATTTTCCAGTAATAATGAAAGTATATGTCTCATGATTAAGCCAACTCTCTATCTGGCGACAAATGCATTTCATGGTGTCCTTTGCCTGCAGCTATCATCGGATATACGTTTTCTGTTTGATCAGTAATAAAATCCATGAACACCACTTTTTGTTTTTCTTTTAGGGCCTCTTTCAGCGCTGATTCAACATCCGCAGTCTTGTCGATACGCATACCGATGTGACCATAAGCTTCGGCCAATTTAACAAAATCTGGTATCGCCTCCATATAAGAATGCGAATAACGCTTCTCATAGAAAAATTCCTGCCATTGTCTAACCATACCCATATAGCGATTATTTAAATTAACCACTACGAACGGAATTTCATACTGCAAGCAGGTAGACAGTTCTTGTATACACATAACAATACTTGCGTCACCGGTAATGCAGGCCACAGTTTCATTTGGAAAAGCTTTTTTCACACCCATCGCCGCAGGTAAGCCAAAACCCATGGTGCCTAATCCACCTGAGTTGATCCAACGCCTTGGCTTATCAAACTTGTAGTATTGCGCCGCCCACATCTGATGCTGCCCAACATCTGAAGTAATGTAGGCATCTCCCTTGGTCAGTTCATACAATTTTTCAATAACGTACTGTGGCTTGATGATTTCACTATTGCGATCATATTTAAGGCAATCGATTCCTTGCCATTCTTTAATCTGATTCCACCACGGTTCTAGATCTTTTGACGTCGGCAGATCTTTCCGGCTTTCAAGTAGCGCAGATAAATCACGCAAGACATGCTTAACATCACCAACAATGGGTATATCAACGGGTATATTTTTGGAGATTGAAGAAGGATCTACATCAATATGGATAATCTTTGCTGTCGGGCAAAACTGCTCGAGGTCACCCGTAACGCGATCATCAAAACGAGCTCCGATAGCGATTAACACATCACACTGATGCATTGCCATATTCGCTTCGTAGGTTCCATGCATTCCGAGCATGCCAACGAATTGCTTATCTGTGGCAGGATAGGCTCCTAAACCCATTAACGTATTGGTAATAGGGAAACCTAATTTACGTGTAAATGAGGTTAGTTCTTCATTGGCATTCGACAGGATGGCACCACCGCCAGAATAAATCATCGGTTTCTTGGCAGTGGCAATCAAATCAACTGCACGTTTCATCTGACCTGTGTGTCCCTTCAGGACAGGCTTATAGGATCGCATCTCCACACTCTTGGGATATTCATATTCGCAACTGTCTGCAGTGACATCTTTCGGAATGTCGACAACAACGGGGCCAGGGCGTCCAGTCATTGCAACATAAAATGCTTTTTTAATTGTCGTTGCTAGATCTTTAACATCCTTGACCAGAAAATTGTGTTTTACGCAAGGACGGGTCACACCAATGGCGTCAACCTCCTGAAAAGCATCGTTCCCAATCAAGTGAGTCGCTACCTGACCGGTAAAAACAACCAAAGGGATAGAGTCCATATAAGCGGTGGCAATACCCGTCACACAATTGGTCGCCCCCGGTCCAGAGGTGACTAAGACTACGCCCGGTTTCCCTGTCGCGCGCGCATAAGCATCGGCAGCATGTGTTGCCCCTTGTTCATGACGCACCAAAATATGTTCGACGTCATCTTGCTTGTACAATGCATCGTAGATATGCAATACCGCGCCGCCGGGATATCCAAACAAATGTTCGATTCCTTCGTCTTTGAGGGCGCGAACGAATATTTCCGCCCCTCGAAGTACCTCTTTTTTCTTGCCCAATATCCTGTTTCCTGTCGATTTTATGTTTCATAGGTGTGAACCTTGGAAAGTTACTTATATTCTCGCCTTAGGTCAAGTTGTGCCATGCACAATAATGTAATTATTTAGAACCTTAACTAGTACCTTACTCAAATAAGTAACTCCCCCAGCTAAATTCGAAAAATTAATTAATCTAGCAATGAAATTTATAGAAAATTCACTCTCATACCCAAACTACTTGGAAATGTTCTGTTCAATACTCGCTTGACGGGTGCAGACTTCAGAGCTCAGGTAGTTTGGGTATAGGCCTAGTTAGGCTAAGATACGCACCCATAATAATTTTTATAGCCGAGACCAAATGCAAATTTCCAAATATTTAATCGCCACCCTCAGGGAGGCTCCTGCTGAAGCCGAGATTATCAGTCACCAACTTATGTTGAGGGCTGGCATGATCCGCAAGATCGCCTCAGGGATTTACACTTGGCTACCCATGGGTTTGCGCGTCCTGCGCAAGGTCGAAGCTATTGTCCGCGAAGAAATGGATGCTGTCGGCGCACAGGAGCTGTTGATGTCGGGAGTACAGCCGGCAGAGCTTTGGCAGGAGTCGGAACGCTGGGATCAATACGGACCTGAGTTGCTACGACTTCAGGATAGACAGGGACGAGATTTTTGCCTGGGTCCTACCCATGAAGAGGTCATTACGGATTTGATTCGAAAAGAAATCAGGAGCTACAAACAACTCCCCGCCAATTTTTATCAGATACAAACCAAGTTTCGCGACGAAATCAGACCCCGTTTTGGCATCATGCGCGCCCGTGAATTTCTGATGAAAGATGCTTATTCCTTTCATTTGACTGACGAATCCTTACAGGAAACTTATGAGCAAATGTTCACCACCTATACTCGAATATTTGAGCGTCTGGGCCTGAAGTTCCGCGCAGTACAAGCTGACGGCGGCAATATTGGTGGCAATGCGTCTCATGAATTCCATGTACTGGCGGATTCAGGAGAAGATCAAATCGTCTTCACTGAAGCAGGCTCGTACGCGGCAAACATTGAGTTGGCCGAAGCACCGATGCCAGAAGGGACACGCAATGCTGCTAACGCGAAATTTGAAACAGTTGAAACACCAGGACAACACAGTATTGAAGAAGTTAGCCAGTATCTAAATACCACTGCCGATAAATGTATCAAAACATTGGTCGTTAAAGGACAAAATGATGGTCTCGTTGCATTAGTTCTTCGCGGTGACCACGAACTCAATAAGGTGAAGGCTGAGAAGATACCTGAGGTTGCTAAACCGCTAGAGTTTGCCAGCGCCGAAGAAATTAAAAAATCACTAAACTGCACGCCCGGTTCTATCGGGCCGATCAGTATCAATATTCCTGTGATAGTTGATCACAGTGCTTTGCATGTTGCAGATTTCGTTTGCGGTGCTAATCAAGACGGCAAGCATTTGACCGGCGTAAACTGGGGACGTGACTTACCTGAACCACAGGGTGTTGATATACGTAATGTTATCAAAGGTGAACCTGCACCAGATGGCTCAGGCACCCTTGAGATTGCACGAGGTATCGAAGTCGGTCATATTTTTCAGCTCGGCAAAAAATACAGCGCCGCAATGAAAGCTACTTGCCTGGATGAAAATGGCGATGCCCAAACATTAGTCATGGGCTGTTATGGCATTGGTGTGTCAAGAATAGTAGCTGCGGCCATAGAACAAAACCATGACGAAAATGGCATTATCTGGCCCGACGCGATTGCACCTTTTCAGGTTTCATTAGTACCCATCAACATGCATAAATCACAACGTCTGCGTGATGCTGTCATGGATCTGTATAAAGAGTTACAAGATGCCGGGCTTGAAGTTCTTCTGGATGATCGCAAAGAAAGACCAGGTGTGATGTTCTCAGATGCCGAGCTAATCGGTATTCCCTACCGACTTACTTTTGGAGAACGCGGTCTTGATGCCGGAACAATTGAGTATCGATCTAGAAAAGAATCTGAAAACACTGATGTTTTGTTAACTGAAGTTACTGAGTTAATAAAAAATAAATTAGTCACTAACTAAAACACTTTCAGTGTGCGCTTAGCGGGTTCTGGGTATTAAAGAATACTAAAGCCTTCGATTTCTTGAAACTCAACTTCTTTACTATCCACATTGCTGACTTGAGCCAGGCTGGGTCCGGATTTTAACCACTGTTTCAGTGCATCAAGTTGTTGCTCATTACCAAAGGCCATAACCTCAACCTGACCATCCGGCAAATTTCTAACCCAACCTGTTAATCCGTACAATTTTGCTTGCTTCTGCGTTGATCCGCGGAAATAGACTCCTTGTACGCGGCCTGCCACAAAACAATGTAAGCCTTTGTCCATAGTAACTATTAGCTTTTTATTAATCTGCGTATTTCAGTGCTTTATTCATAGGTATTGCTAAAGCCACAGCTAAACTTGCATCACTATCAGCGAGTACACCCTGTAAAGACTTCTGCCATTTGTTGGTCGGCCTATTTATATTATTGGCTATATTATTGGGTAATTTACTCGGTAATATTTTATACAGATCAAGTAATGTTAATTCTCCGAGATCCCTGATCAGACTCCACTGTCCGGTCATGCTGCACTTAACCCATTTTGCCTTGACGAGTAAATCAAAAATTTCGTTCATAGAAATATGAGAAATACGGACACCTGCTTTTTTCAGTTGCATGACGGATCTTCCCATTCCCTGTTTTTGCGCCAACCATAATTCACCAATTATCTGATAGGCGTCCAAAAATCCCCAGCGAGATTCTGAATGATGTTTGCCTACATCAGCCATTCGAAATACCGAGAGGCTGTAACTGATTTGCGCGCCGAGTAAAACAATTAACCATGAAACATATATCCAGATCAAAAACATAGGGATCGCAGCGACAGCACCATAGATCAATTGATAGGTAGGGACTGCCTTGACGTAGATCCCGAAGGCGTATTTCGCCAGTTCAAACAATACAGCTGCAGTGACACCACCTGCGATGGCATGTCTTCTGTTTACATGCGTATTTGGTACCAGAACATACAATATCGTAAACGCAGCGCTGGAGGTGAAAAATGGCATAAAGGCTAGTAATCTAGCCTTGATCATTACCGCACTGTCAACAGTCTCGATTAGCGGGAGTGCGAGCAAATAGGATGTTGAATAAAAACTAACACCAATTAAAACGGGACCCAGCGTAAGGATTGCCCAGTACACCAGAAACCGGGCAATAAGACCTCGGCGTTTTTTGACATGCCATATGTTATCCAATGCACTATCGATTGTAGACATTAGCATCAAAGCGATTATTGCAAGAAAAATGATGCCCGTTGTCGTCAGATGAGATGCCTTAATCGAAAAACTTATCAGATAGTCCTGAATGGTTTGACCGAAACTAGGCACAAAATTACTGAATACAAAGTCCTGAATGACCTCACTCAATTCCTTAAACACCTGCAAGTTACTAAAAAAACTGAACATCACAGCTATCAGGGGTACCAATGATAAAAGTGTCGTGTAAGCAAGCGAGGAAGCAGATTGCATCGTCCGACGTGCGAAAAACTGCTGGAAGACATAACGAATAAAACAGAATAACCAAATAGCGCTAGATTTGGCGTTAGAAGATATATAACTAATTGATACATTCCTTAATGACATGTCTTGAATCTTTACCTATGCTTCACCCATTCATAAAAATATACACACCGAGAAAATACTATGAGCGTAACCATATATCATAATCCCCGCTGTTCAAAATCCAGACAAACACTGGAAATTCTGAACGCACAAAATGTCGACCTGGAAATCATTGAATACCTGAAAGCCTCTCCTGATGCCGAGACATTAAAACAAATATTGTCTTATCTGAATATCCCGGCACGAGAACTATTACGTAAAGGTGAAGCAGCCTATAAAGAGGCCGGGCTTGAAGATGCAAGCTTGTCTGAAGATGACGTGATTGCGGCAATGGTGAAACACCCGATTTTGATCGAACGACCTGTGGTCGTAAACAATGGCAAAGCAGCCATTGGCAGACCTCCAGAAAGCGTCCTCGATATTCTATAGACCATAGGCTGCATACCATGACAGAGATACTTGTCCTTTATTACAGCCGTAATGGCAATGTGGCAAGTATGGCGCAACACATAGCCCGTGGCATTGAGTCAGTCAAGGGCATCAAGGCCAGAATACGGACTGTGCCAACCGTTTCTACGGTTTGTGAAGCCAGCGAAGACAGTATCCCTGAAAGTGGCCCACCTTATGTTCAACATGAAGATTTAGTGGAATGCTCAGGACTTGCTTTGGGTAGTCCGACCCGCTTCGGTAATATGGCCGCACCGTTAAAATATTTCCTCGATGGAACCAGTGATGCCTGGTTGTCTGGCACACTGATCGGCAAACCTGCCGTCGTCTTCACTTCGACTGCGAGTCTCCACGGTGGTCAGGAAAGTACCCTACTATCCATGATGTTGCCTTTGTTACATCATGGCATGATGATCCTTGGTATCCCGTATAGTGAATCTGAACTACTCACCACCACGAGTGGCGGCACACCTTATGGTGCCAGTCATACCTCAGGTCAAGATGATGCGCTTGAATTAAGCGATGACGAAAAAAAATTGTGTTTCGCTTTGGGCAAGCGACTTGCTGAAGTAACTAATACACTTTCCAAATAAAGGTTAATTAGTCCCATTTATTTTATATCCTAGCTTATAAGTCTTGTATCAGTGATTTCACAAATGGAATAGTCAGCTTTCTCTTCTCAGTTAACGTCGCTTGATCAAATTTATCTAACAATTCTAATAAGAAAGGCAAATCACGTTTTACATTCTTCACCAGATAAGCCGCGACGTCCTCAGGTATTTCAAAGGTACGTGTATTGGCTCTTTTTTGTAGCAAATTAATTTTATCTTTATCGGTCAGCGCTTGCAGATGATAGGTTAAATCCCAAGCGACCCTGGACTTTAAATCTTCTAGATTAAAGGCAATATCTCTTGGTCCTTTTGAGCCCGTCATGAACAAAGGTTTTTGTTGTTCTTTTAATCGATTGTACAAATGAAACAAAGCCTGCTCCCAATCGTCTTGCCCGGCAATACAATCAATATCATCTATACAGACCATGGATAAATTTTCCAGACCTTCGAGCATTTCCGGACTGAGCTCAGCAAACTGGCTCAGTGGAAGATAGGCGACATTCATATCAGTCTGACTAGCGAGATTACATACCGCTTGAAGCAAATGAGATTTTCCAGTGGCAACTTGTCCCCATAGATAAATACTATGAACCGTTTCACCATGCGCGATTGATCGACTGATCGTACAAACTTCGGTGTTCGGCCCTTCGATGAAGTGTTCAAAGTCTGCAGTTTCACGAAAACCAAATTCAAGCGGGATTTGGACTCCCGAAAGCGGTTGAGTCATCTTGAGTTGATCATGAGGTGTAGAGATTGCTTTCCAAATAGCGTTCGTGGACTTGCCTGAGCACCACCACAATCACAGCTGCCGCAGGCAATGCCACCAGCACTCCGACAACACCAAACAACTGCCCCCCCGCCATCACCGCAAAGATAACGGCGACAGGATGCAAACCAATTCTATCTCCAACTAGGAGTGGTGATAAAAGCATGCCTTCAATAGCCTGACCGACACCAAAGACAATCAATATATAAATCAAATGAATGAAGTCATGGAACTGCATGAACCCGGCAATCCCGGCAACGCCGATACCGACAATAAAGCCCAGATAAGGGACAAAGCTAACCAGCCCAGCCAATAATCCGATCAGCAAGGCAAATTCCAGACCGACTATCCATAGGCCTATACTATAAAGAATCGCTTGAACCACCATCACCAAAAGCTGTCCACGCATAAATTCAGCTAAGACTTGATCACACTGCCGCGCTAACTTACTTGCCAGCTTCTCATAGGCTCTTGGAATCAAATCATGCACTTTACCCACCAGAATATCCCAATCTCTGAGCAGGTAAAAAGTCACCACCGGTATCAGGGTTAGATAAGCAACCCAGGCCATCACAAGCTGCCCAGACTGGGTTAGTTTCACAAATAAACGTCCCACGATGCCGCTAATATCCTTCATGTT
Organism: Gammaproteobacteria bacterium; assembly: GCA_051275005.1. Classification (GTDB taxonomy): domain Bacteria; phylum Pseudomonadota; class Gammaproteobacteria; order Eutrophobiales; family Eutrophobiaceae; genus Eutrophobius. Next base: position 23,794 of record JBNMOP010000010.1, read on the forward strand.
ATTAGTAACAGCATCCTTGATGGCACCTAAATCAAGTGTGCCTGGATCTAGACCTAACGTAGTGGACAATCGCGGTAAAATATTGTCCTGTGCCCAACTGATAAATTGAGGAAATCTTGTCACCAAACCAGTGATTTGCCGTTCCAGCTGCGGCAATATGAAGAGTAATAAAATCAAGCCAATCAATGACATGAAACCAAAAACAACACAGACAGATAATGTCCTTGATAGACGAGTCTTTTCCAGACGATCCACCAGAGGATCGCCTAAATAAGCTAACAACGCTCCAACGATGAACGGCATCAATATGGGTGACAAAAGATATAATAACCATCCTGAAAAAATCGTTCCCCCGAACACCAGCCATTTTTCTGAATCACTCAATGTTTTTATCCCTTTCGACATTTAACGCTATTGCAGTAGTCGATAGTTGTTTGCGCTGATCTGTTCTAGTGTCTGACCCAAACCAACGGCTCTCGATATCACAGCGGCATCTGCCTGGGCCGTCAGGACATAGACGACGCTGCTGTGATTGACTTCTCTCACTTGCACATTGCTGACTGAATTAAGTGATTCGAGATAGTTTAATACCTTTGAGTATTGGTGGTAGTCCGTGATCTCATCCACAAGAATTTCAATTTCGCCTGTCTGTGTATAGGTGCCTGCCTGCCCAAATCGTTCAGCCAATTTATCTGCCAAGCCCTCAACACCTTCATCCAGCGCGGCTTCAGGTAAATTTCCCTGAGTCACCCAGGAAATCGTTTGTCCATCAATATAGGCTAACCAATGTGCCTGCCACGATTCTGCTGAAATCGCTTCTAGCCTGCCCGTCAAAACAACATTAGCATGATACCGCTCAGAAGCAGCCAGTACAGGTTCCGGGAAATTGCCCCAGATATCACTGGCCTTGAGTTGGTTGGTATCTTCCAGATCAAGTAAGGGGTGTACCAATTCGATGCCTCTGTTTTTCGCACTGGACTCCATACGCTCCGCATATCCAGAAAAATCACTCAATCCTGTTAAACGACGGCCAATCGCATCATCAACCGCTAACCAAATTAACGTCGAAGGACGCTCCCGACCCCATTCAGGTATCGCTGCGTCGAGAAGAACCTTATCTAATGAAGCGCTATTGAATCGAGCCCAAAGCGTCAGTTGTTGCTTATCTTCTTCTCTAGTCCGATATTCAAATTGTTGTGCATATTGATCTGCGTTACTCAATAATTCGGCTACTCCGTTACGAGAAGGGACTTGTCGGTCACCGGTTAGTTTTATCAAGACTGCACGTAGAACAGCCGCCATATTTTTTTTCCTGCTGCTCGCAGACTGATCCGAAACAGGAACCTCAGCCTCATACAAACCGCTGACAACGACGGCTCGCGTGGTTGATGGATAAAACGATGTTGCGCTAAATAATAAAATTGCAAAAAGACTGATTAAATTTATTTTCATATGACGCACGCTATGCAAGAGATAAAGACAAGTCAAGAAATAACATTGTGGAATTTCCCCCAAGAATTAAGCACCATAAATAAACATCTTAAATAAGCATCAGGGATTGCGATGAATCCTGCTCCCCGATACCATTGCTGCTTGAAAAACGAGAACCCACAAAAACTAAGTTATCAAGATGCCGGCGTCAGCATAGACCGCGGAAATCGGTTGATTGAACAGATTAAATCATCAGCGTCATCCACCCATGGCAAAGGCGTCATGGGCAATCTAGGTGGCTTTGGTGCGCTTTTTGATATCGGCGCAATGAACTACAAGGATCCGGTATTGGTGTCTGGCACGGATGGTGTCGGAACCAAGCTAAAACTCGCTGTTGAGATGAATCAACACAGCACCATCGGCATCGATCTGGTCGCAATGTGTGTCAACGATATCCTTGTGCAGGGCGCTAGCCCTTTATTTTTTCTGGATTATTTCGCCTGCGGAGAATTAGATGTCGATACGGCAAGCGATGTAATTAATGGCATCGCACAGGGTTGTAGACTTGCAGGCTGTGCCTTGATTGGCGGTGAAACAGCAGAAATGCCCGGCATGTACACCAGCGGAGAATATGACCTGGCGGGATTTTGTGTCGGCGCCGTTGAACGTGAAAATATTATCGATGGTAGCAGTGTGCAGGCGGGAGATACCTTGATAGGAATCGCTTCGAGCGGGCCACATTCCAACGGTTATTCTTTAATCCGTAAAGTTCTAGAAGTTTCTTCTGATAATCTAACAACAGAATTTGGTGGGAAAACACTCGGACAAGTACTACTCGAACCGACAAAAATATATGTCTCATCGATTAAACAACTTTTTCAAACATGTGACGTAAAAACCTTGTCCCACATCACGGGTGGTGGATTAATAGAAAATTTACCGCGCGTCATTCCTGATAATACTCAGGTAAACATAGAGTCCAAGAGCTGGTCGTTACCTCCCATCTTTGAATGGCTACAAAAAGAGGGGAACATAGAATCACAAGAAATGTATCGCACTTTTAATTGTGGCGTGGGCATGGTGGTTTGTGTTTCAGAAGAAGATAAAGATAAAGCAATCAAGAGCCTGAAAGCTTCAGGTGAAACCGCATGGGAGATTGGCAAAGTAGAAGCGAAACAAGAAGGAAGTCAAACCATTCGTTTCATTTAATCATTCTTTTTTCCTTTCACTGACTCCTGGACTGCAGCTAGAAACCCTCGCAAAATACTTATTTCATTTTCATCAAGAATTGCGCGATTAAACAAGGACTTTAATCGCCGCATCAGCTTTCTAGGTTGCTCAGGATTTAAGAATCCTACATCAATCATACTTTCTTCCAGATGATCGTAAAAATAAGTCATCTCATCTGTAGTGGCTAATTTTACTTTAGCTTTTCCATCCGTCTCGGCATCAGTTTTTTCTGACTTCCCTGATTGCAGCGCATGAATAAATTCATAACATAATATTTGCACAGCGGACGCTACGTTCAGTGAACTGAAGTCTGGATTCGTCGGTATCTGTAAAATTACATTGCAGAGTTCCAACTCTTCATTGCTGAGGCCTGAACTTTCTCGACCGAAGACCAATGCTACCGGGCCGTTTTTAACCATTTCAGATAATTTTGATGCATATTCTCGAGGAGTAAAAATCTGATGAGAAATAGTTCGTGGTCTCGCTGTGCTTGCGACTACGGTAACGCACCCCTGTAAAGCCTCTTCAAGTGAATTGCAAACAACAGCCTTGGCCAGTATGTCATCAGCACCTGCTGCACGCGCTGTCGCCTCGGCATTCGGATAAATCTTTGGTTTCACAAGATAGAGATTTTGATAGCCCATGGTCTTCATGGCTCTTGCCGCAGCACCAATGTTGCCGGGATGTGTGGTTTCAACCATCACCACTCGTATATTCTCTACAGGTGTTTTTGACATTTACACATCCATATCATGTTACTTAACATTTCATTACTCGACATAATTAATTGATGAGGTAATTTCTCAGCGTTCTATTACAATGCGCACTATATAATCTTAAATCACTATTTTTTTGGCTGTTTATTTGCCTATTATTTCGGAGTCGTCTATGAATCCCATGCTTAATATTGCAATCCGCGCTGCACGCGCCGCAGGAGATGTGATTATACGACAAATCGATCACGTACAGGATTTGCCAGTGATTAAAAAAAGCAGAAACGACTTTGTTACCGAAGTCGACAAACATGCTGAAATGGTCATTATCGAAACTTTACACAAATCATATCCGGATCATGCAATTTTAGCTGAAGAAAGTGGGTCACAAGGTGATTGTCCATATGTATGGATCATAGACCCTTTAGACGGCACCACTAATTATCTACATGGCTTTCCACAGTATGCGGTTTCAATAGCGCTGCAACATAAAGGAGAATTAGTACAAGCACTTGTTTATGACCCGTTGCGACAAGAATTGTTTACTGCAAGTCGAGGCGAAGGCGCAATGTTAAACAACAGACGCATACGTGTCAGTAAACAAAAATATCTTGAAGGGGCATTACTCGGCACCGGTTTTCCTTTCAAAGAACAAGAGCGTTTAGATGAATATCTTGAAACTTTCAGAACTCTTTTTCCAATGACCGCAGGTATTAGACGTGCAGGTGCTGCATCATTAGATCTTGCTTATGTTGCCTGCGGAAGATTGGATGGTTTCTGGGAATTTGGATTAAAACCATGGGATATGGCTGCGGGTGCATTACTAATCAAGGAAGCCGGTGGACTCATCAGTGATCTGGAAGGCAGAGACACTTATTTAGAGAACGGTAATGTTATTGCGGGGAATCCGGAAATACATGACGAAATACTGCATAAGTTGAATAACAATCTATGAATAAAATTATCGATTTAGACGATATACTCTCTACTTACCCTTAAAATATTATGCCGCATGACAAGCGATAAACTAAACTTATATAAAAAGCATTTATATAAAATCTCAATTACACTTATTGTTGGGGTATCGATTGTGTTTATCCTTAATGAGTTAAATGCATATTATGAAATATTAGAAATACCAATAACTTTCGAACCCACATACCTTATCTATGGACTAATAACGCAAGCTCTCTTCTTAATATTTATTAGTTTTGCATGGAAATATAATATTCTTATTTGTGCAAATAAAATAATACCACTCAAGTCCTGTTTCAGCCAAGTCAGTCTAGTCATGGTCGGCAAATATATCCCGGGGAAAATATGGGGTATGTATGCTAGAAGTTTGAATTTGCTTTCACATAATATTACGTACAAAGAAAGCTTGCTCGGTACTTATATTGAGCAAGTAATAAGCGTTCATTCCGGATTAGCGTTTGGAATCTTATCATGGCTATTTGCTATCAATTCTGCATTACTAATCCCAGTATTTTCTTTGATTCTATTAAGTATTTACTTTGCGCCACTAATGCAAAATAACTTATTTCGTTTAATATCAAAATTCAGAAAAAAAGATGTTGAGGATGAAATAGAGACAATACATTTTGAATTAGGTCGAAGTTCTTATTTAAAATTATTTTCCTTATATTTAGTTGAATGGATATTTGTAGGACTGATATTTGTTAGTATATATTTCGCATTATTCAATGAGTCTAGATCAGCCGATTTCATATTTTTACTAATGGGTAGCAGCGCAATTGCTTTTGTAGCTGGATTTTTTGCAATCTTTGCTCCAGGTGGTATAGGAGTTAGGGAAGGCGTTATTGTCAGTCTGATATCGCAGTACATGCCTCTTACTGATTCAATAGTATTGGCCGTTGCATTTAGATTATGGTTTACATGCTTCGATATATTCGCTGGGTTACTGGGTTTAATGCTATCGGACAAACCAGTAGCTTAGAATATTTTAAATTTTTAAGAGTAATAAATAATGAAACTTGCTTTCGTCGTGTGTGGGAAATCTCCCACCACCATGCCCGGTGGATTAGGTTCTTATAGCTACAATATAGCAAAGATTTTTCATGAATCTGGTTACAAAGTCCATCTAATCGGTTACGGTGATAGTAATCATACAACAGAATTACCATTTGGGTCGCTTCACCAAATTAAGAACCCCTTTATACGCATAGCTAGCTTCGGTAACTTTTTAATCATACCAAAAATGGTAACAACACTATGTGACATTATTGAGAATCATGATGCAGATGAAATTATTATTTTTGGAGCCGCCATCTGGGGGAAAGTGGCAATTGATGTTAAAAATATCAATAAATTATCAAACAAAAAGATTACCACAATAGCTTCCTATTTCACTACTTATAAACATGAGTACGAAGGCCAAGTTAAAGGAGCCCCTATAGCAGACTATGGAGTTTTATATAATTTAATTTTAAGAGCATTGCTATTCATTACATCTATATATCATAGTCGCAAAGAACACTATATCTTAAATAATATTGATACAATTCTTGTCCACTATGAATCTGCCATAGAAATTATTACAAATGAATTCACAGATATAGATACTCTTAAGATAGAAAAAATTCCTTACTATATAGACATATATGACAGAACATCTAATGTACAATCCGATAACAATACTAATAAAACAAAAATTAAAATTACTACAATTTGCCGTCATGACCCACGCAAAGGTATAAATTCACTACTGAAAGCATTAAAGATCCTAAGTTATACCGATCTTGAATTCGAATGCGTTATTGCAGGAAATGGTTTTTTTCTAAAGAAACATATCGAACTCTCAATAAAACTCGGAATTTCTGATTTCGTCAGCTTCCCAGGATTTATTAAATCAACTGAGGATTTATTAAACTCATCAGATATCTTTGTATTATCCTCAATAGAGGAAGGTAGTGGAGCAGTTTCATTGCTTGAAGCAATGAAATGTGGAGTTCCTATTGTCACTACAGATTGCGATGGCATACCTGAAGATTTCGTGCATAATTTCAGTGCCATTTTAGTTGAAACACATAATGTAGAATCATTGGCACAAGGACTAGAAAAACTTATGCGAGATAAGGAGCTTCGTAATTACATTAGTATGAATGCTAAAAATGAATTTAATAAACGATTTTCATTTGGCCAAATGAAAAATGGATTAAATAATTGCTTGATGAAAATAAATGATACAACCTCCTAGAGTAATTAAATACTTGATTATAATTTACGGGAGCCTGTGATTGAAGAATGAGTTGCCATATAAGTTTGTTCCTGCAGGATTGAGCCTCGATGAACACATTCGACAGAGGGAAGCTAAGGCTGAGAAAATATTAAGAATATTACAGAACTATGTTGTTAAGCTGAAAAATAAGTCTCTGCTGGACGTAGGATGCCATGAAGGGACAATTACCAAATTTCTAGCTCCGTCATTCACAAGTGCAACCGGAATGGATATTGATAGCGGTATAATCGATATTGCTCAAAAGTTGAATGGTGAGAATGTCGATTTCGTAACGTATGATGGAAAGAAGTTCCCATTTGATAACAACCTCTTTGACGTACTAGTTGTAAATCATGTAATTTACTATGTACAAAATCCACAAGAATTTTTAAAGGAAGTGAAGCGAGTGCTGAAACCAGGCGGAGTATGCTATCTTTCGTCCACTAATGTCGCTTTTGTGGAACCACCTTTACTTTTACCTAAAAATATGTGGTGTTTCATTAGAAGGAGATTACTAAAGTCTGCTGACAATTACGGACATCCTTGTGGCTACAATCAGTATCTGAAAATGTTTGAACAATTCCAAGTAGAAGACTTTACTTTTGAATTGTTAATGCATCCCCGGAAATATGCTACAGATATTACTGGTTGGCAAAAACTAATTTTATTATGCGTCAGTTGTTTACCTGGATATGTACTTAAAAAGGTGGTGAAGTTATCACCTACTTATGTATATCTTTTATTTAATAGGGAATTGACAGAATCAAGGATTAACTCCTGATGAAGAATATGATTTTTTTAGTCTGACTATTCCTTCCGGTAGGTTAGTATCTTCTTGATAACACCTCCCGCTTCTTTTTGAAACAGAGTCACTCTCCTTCTGGCTTACGTCCAGTTACCCACATTCGATGCTGATTCGGATTTTCAACTGATACTACTTCTAAATTTGCTGACGTAACAAGTGAACGAATTGCCCCCTCGGAGAAGTGCAGTCCAGGTGCCGCACGAAGTGATACTTGATCTAGCCAAAAGAATAAAAGTGGTGCAAGCCTGCTTCTTATAAAATCAATCTCTACCAACCTGTTATATAAAGCCCTCGGGATTAAATAAGGACCCCAAGCTCTACCATCCAGTTCGATTTTGAATAATCCTCCAGGTTTTAACACTCGCGCAAACTCAGAAAAATAATCCTCAAACAACCAATACTTGGGGAAATGTGTGAAAACCAGGTAGGAGAAACAGAAATCGACTGTCGAATTCTTTAACGGTTGCAACGATGCACCATTACCTTCAACAAAATTTACATTGCTCAAATCTGCATTAAGCTCCTTCGCTTTGCGGATCATCTCCTTAGAAATATCGAAAGCAGTTATATGATTAAATACTTGTGAAAGTGCATGTGTAACTCTACCTACACCGCACCCGATTTCTATCATGGATTTTGTCGATGGGTCCATATGCATATGCTGTAGAAAAGGTAACACGAATTCTTCTACATCATTTTTACCAGATTTAAAAAAATCACCAAGTTCCCATTCACGCCGACCATCAACTCCTTCAATCACATAAAATTTTGCATCGACTGTTGCTGCATTATCCCAAACACGTTTTCGTTCGGTAAGAAATTTATCAGATGCCATATTCACTCACTTTTGCGCTAGGTAATCAAATAATCTAGTGTATAGGAAGAATAATTCCCCCTTTCCCCTCAGGTCTATGGTCATAATAAAGCAGTAGTCCCCTCTCTGGCAAATTCTAGTCTTCTCCAATACGGAATGAGACTGAAATGACAAGCTGAGCCTTTCTGTTCATCATAGATTGAAAGCATCTAAAAAAAATCGCCAAATATAATTATAATGTAGTGTGAATAGGTAATGAGTAAATGTCTTAACCGATAAGTATTTTCTTTAAGCTATCCGCGATAAAGAGAACTTCTTCTGATGTTAATTCAGGACCGCTTGGCAAATAATAACTGTTTAGCGCCAGGTGATTTGCTACAGGACAATCAGATTCCTTGGTTAATCCTGCTTTTATAAATATCTCCTGCATATTGAAAGGAATGAAACCCGGCCTCGTTTCTATACCATCTTTAAATAAGCTCTCCATTACCTGTTTTGCCGTTAGTGTGCAGCTTTCTTTTTGCACAATATGGTACATCCAATACACATTTTTGCAGCCCTGCTGCTCAACAGGTAATAGCAACTCTTGTACATCATTCAAATGAAAATTATATAGTTCAGCTATTTCTCTTTTACGTTTAATAATATAATCAATTTTTAAAAGCTGTGCACAACCGATGGCTGCCTGAATATTTGACATTCTATAGTTGTAGCCCAGCTCTTTATGCATAAATTTATTATCCGAACCAAAGGCAAGACTTTTCACAGATCGAGCCCTTTCTGCTAATAACTTATCATCAGTAACAAGCATGCCACCTTCACCCGTAGTAATAATTTTATTCGCATAAAAACTAAAGCAGCCGATATCGCCTAAAGACCCAACTTTTTCCCCATTAAATTCAGCTCCATGAGCCTGTGCACAATCTTCGATTACATATAAATTATACTTACGAGATATTTCCAATATCGGTTTCATATTCACTGGATGACCAAATATGTGAACAACAATAATTGCCTTGGTATTATGAGTTATTTTATCTTCAAGTAACGCAGGATCCATATTCCAGGTTCCTTGTTCTGAATCAATAGGTACTGGAGTTGCCCCTTGGTATAAGGCAGCAAAAAATGTTGCCATATTTGTATAGGTTGATATTAATACTTCATCGCCAGCTTTTATATCAAGTACCGATAATGCTAAATGTAGCGCCGTTGTCCCGCTACTTGTAGAGACACCAAATTTAGTACCGCAATAGTTTGAGAATTCTTCTTCAAATTTATCAAGTTCATTCCCAAATAAACCTGATATTGCACCATCTTCTAGTGCTAAAAGAATATGATCTTTTTCACTATCATCCAATAGTGGCTGCGATACGGGAATAAAACGACGTATATTTGACATGAACTTCTTAGATGAGCGGAATATCCAAGTGAAAAGTATCGCTTTCATACTCTTTACCTGCCCTAGGACCTTTTGTAAAAACTAATAATAAAGCATTATCCGATAGGCATTGTAAGGCATGACTTTCATTTGGTTCTGTGACATACAGATCTCCTTCATACATCACTATTTCAACAGGTATCTCATTTGGTAACTTCGTAACCAACCTAATATCACCTGACAGAACATAATTCCATTGGGTAGTCTCTTTGTGGTAGTGATTAGCTCTAATCGCGCCTGAATTGAAGCTGATCCGCGTAATTGCATTAATCTCTTCATTTTCAATCAAATCAGATATTTCGCCACGATCATCTTTAAAAGCAATATCTGTATTAATTTTTTTCATTTAGTCCTCTACAAAACGTACGTTCATATAATTTTAGGCGTCGGAATAGGAATTATAAATTTCCCTCCCTGTTCACGATATTCTTCAAGATTCTTTATTATTTCATCTGAAAAATTCCACGCCAATAATAATGCATAATCTGTCTCAAATTCTACAAGAGCAGAATCATCTAAAACTTTTAGTTGGCAACCAGGTATATATTTTCCTTTCTTTAGCTTTGATTTTTCTGTTATAAATTCCAATTCATGCGAACCGATCCCACAATAATTTAACAGCGTCATCCCTTTGGCAGGGGCGCTCACAGCAGCAATTCTGTTCCCTTCTTTCTTTAATTGATACAGCATATTTCTTAACGCAACTTTATTCTCATAAACTTTCATCGCAAAATTATCTAAATATTCATGGTCATAAATACCTTTTTCAACCTCATTAATTGCATATTCATGAGGCTTCCCGGTATTTTTATGCACCCCATTTCTACAAACAAAAACACGTATTGAACCACCATGTATTTTACGTTCTTCAACATCGAAAATTTCAAATCCATGCTTTTTAAAGAAAGAAATTATTGGTTTTATTGATAAGTAGGATAAATGTTCATGATAAATCGTATCATATTCTGTATTTTCAAGAAGCTCAAAAAGATAGGGAGCCTCAAATATGAACACACCATCTTCAGCCAATAAACTATCAAGAGTTTTTACAAACGCTTTCAAATCGTCGACATGTGCAAACACATTAGTAGCAGTTACAACGGAAGCAGTACCCGCCTCTTCAATTATCTCTGTCACTACCTGATCATTAAAAAACGAACACCTTGTTTTCACCCCTTCCTTGTTAGCAATATCGACTATACCCTGAGCTGGATCTATACCTTGTACTTCCATGCCATTATTTTTAAAGGCACCAAGAAGAACACCAACATTACTACCTATATCAACGATTAGAGAACTATTTTTAAGTTTGAACCTTTTAACAACCGTACTTGCAAATTCATTCCAATGATTACGTCCAGTAGCCGTTACATATGACTCATATGGATAATCATTTTGATAAAGAATTACAGGATTAACAATATAAGACAATTGAACTAAGCCACAGTTGTTACATACACATACTTGTAGTGGATAAGAGACAATGGGGTTAAGAATGTCTTTTTCCACACGAAACTCGTCGGCTGGTGGGGTATGCCCAAGATCAAGGAACTGGTACAAAGAATTACTGTCACACATCCTGCAATTCGAGACATGCCTACCATAATTATTTTCTGTTAAGCTAGGTTCATTCATTATAATATCAGGGCATAGTGATAAAGGTCTTCAACTAACAATTGCAACAGGTCGGTTAATATTAATACCTAGAATTACCTGTTTCGGTATATTAAAGCCAAGACATTTTCTTGTGCGATTGTTCAGTATTTTCATAATCACGTCTATTTCTTCATCAGTGATTACCTTTGAGCTATATAATAGTCAATAAATAATCTAAATAAGATGAATCCTAATTAATCACTTCTCGCTTTCGAGTATAACAAACTTGTAATTTGTTCGGATATTAACCCCATTAGAAAAATAGTAACCGATGTCGTAAATAACAATGCACTCATATTTGTAAACCGACCTACTGTTAAGAAAGTATACAAATAATAACCAAAACCTGTTACAAAACTAATAAAGCTTAGTGGTAAAAATATTTTTAGTGGAGAATACAGAGTTCCAATCTTGAAAAGAATTAATAAAAATCTTATTCCATCTTTAAAGAGTTTAATGTGGCTTTTGCCCATACGCTGTTCAGCTTCTATTGGTACGTACCCAACTGTATAACCTGAACGAAAAAATGCCATGGTGCATGTCGTAGGGTAAGAAAACCCATTGGGCAATAAATACAGAAACTTCATGAACTTATCAGCCCTAACAGCCCTGAATCCTGATGTAAGATCATTAACTTTTTGACCCACCATCATAGAAGCGAACCAGTTATAAAATGTGTTTGCACATAGGCGACCTATGCTCGCCTGCGAAGAAGCAGACCTTGCACCAACCACCATATCAAAACCTTCTTCCATTCTTTTTAGTATGCTGGATATATCTTGAGGATTATGCTGACCGTCAGCATCCATAAAAACAAGAATTTCTCCAGTTGCAGCTCTAACACCCGATTTTATCGCAGCGCCATTACCAATAGAATAAGGGTGTGAAACTACTTCTACTGAATTTTTGGCACATATATTTATCGTGTCATCTATTGAACCATCATTAACAACTATTATCTCGGTTGCAGGAAAAAGCACTCTTATTTTAGGCAAAATTATTTCTAATGCACTGGCTTCATTTTTAGCGGGTAAAATTATGCTAATTTGATCATTCATAAATAAATATTATTAATTATATAAGTAAACTATTGCTAATCTCGATAAGTAGGGATGATACCGTTCTGATTTAAATGTAATTTGTGGTATGCCCATTGATGACGCCACCTGTTAAGTTTGATTTTGTCATCAAGGGTTATTGTAATTCCTGATGCGTAAGCATGACAAGTCGTGAATCTATTAATTTCGTCATTTACCTTCAGAGCCACTGGTTAATAGCACACTTACGAACACAGTGGTTGTACTGTATTATGATGGAAATACCATGGTACATGAAAATTGCATATGGTAATTTAATGATAATTTTTATGGAGTGATATTCATGATTCAGTCTGTTAAAACTGAAAAATCAACTGCAATGGCTATGATGGCAGTCTTCTTGTTGAATATTTTTTTATTTAGCCCATTTTTATTATATACAACGAACATTGAACAATTTACGACACCTTTGACTGATGTCTTAAAGTTATGCCTCATCCCCTCATTAGGTTTATTATTATTATTCATACTTGTTATTAAATTTCTTCCTGATAGTAAAATGCATCGTGTCGCAGCTTCGCTCGCTATGTTTAGTGTTCTTATATGGTTTCAGGGCAATGTGTTGTTATGGGACTACGGCATACTGGATGGAAGAAGTATTAATTGGAGTAATTTTCTATGGCAAGGATGGTTTGATGGGATTGTATGGGTTGTCTCTATTGTTCTTGTAAACTGTTTTTATAAAAAAATTGGTTGGGCTGTTGTTAAAAGTGCAATTTTCATTTTCATAGTTCAATTAGTGACATCAGCTTACACAAGCTATGATAAATGGGAATTGATACATAAAGAAAATTTCAAATATTCCGTAGAAAGCTCAAATGAAATATTTAAATTTTCTAATAATAAAAATATCCTGCATATTGTTACAGATGGTTTTCAATCAGATGTGTTTAATGAGTTATTACATCATGATAATTTAAAAGATAGGTATCAGGAGAGTTTTCAGGGGTTTGTATATTATCAAGAAACTCTTGGTAATTTTCCCTACACAAGGTTCGCAATACCCGCTTTTTTAGCTGGTGAAATCTATTCTAATGAACTTCCTAAAGATACATATATCGATAAAGTACTAAAGGGCGTTACTATTTTAAGCGTGGCCAATAAGGAAGGATATGAGATTGATAAAGCAAGTGGAGCTGGCTGGCTGCTAAATAGGTATTCGAATCTGCCGTTTGGGAATATGTATAATATAGAAAATTTTGGAAATACGAATTCTGGATTAAAAGATACAGCCCTAGCAATAGACCTTGCCTTATTCCGAGTGCTACCACATTTTTTGAAGAAATATGTCTACAATAATCAAAAATGGCTTATATCGCAATTAGTCGTAAGTGAGCAGTTATTTCAATTTCTTTATTTTTCCCATACCCGATTTTTATATATGTTTTCTCAAGCTATGAGTATTGAAAGAGAGAGACCTGTATATAAATATATACACATTATGAATACTCATAACCCCATGGTTGTTGATGCACAATGTAAATATTCAGGGGAGGCAGTGGCAATGAATAGAGTAACCTTAACTATTCAATCAAAGTGCACTCTTGATACGCTATCTATGTTGTTTGATAAAATGAAGGAATTAGGCGTGTATGATAATACACTCATTATCATACATGGAGATCACGGAGGATGGGCTCCAAACTACCGACAAGGACCGCCAGTAATACTTTCAGAAGGTATAATAGCACCAAAGGCGCTGACCTCACTCGCATCACCTTTGTTAGCTATTAAAAAACCTAACGATAAGGCAAATTTCAGAGTATCTGACGTACAAGCATCTCTGAGTGATATACCAGACACTATCAGTGATATTATGAATTGGGATGCAAATTTTAATTCTCAGTCTTTAGAGAAAATAAGTATAGATGAACCTAGAAAACGATTTTTTCGTTTTTATTTTTGGCAACGAGATGCATGGGAAACAGATTACACAGGACCTATACAAGAGTTTAGCATTGAGGGTAGCCATTATGAAGTCGAATGGAAACCAGAAAAGATATATTTTCCGCCTAAATTAAAAAGAGAGTAATAATAATGAAATTACTTCAATTTCTATCTATTTTATTTATTGGTTTATGCTATTCCCAATCTGCGGCTGCATATTTAGATCCAGGTACAGGTAGTTTAATACTGCAGATGTTAATAGCAGGAATAATAGGAGCGATGTTTACCATTAAACTTTACTGGTACCGACTAATGGATTTTGTAGATCGGATCTTTGGTAAATCTACAGAAAGCGAAAGTGACTCAGACAATGATGGCGCACCTGATTAAAAATAACCATGTTATCAAAGTAGAAAGGTATTTTTAATTAATGAGCAATAAATTGGAATGTTCATTTCGAGATCCTTCGGGATTTCTTTTTAAGAAAGATGATATCTTATACAGACAGATTAATTATAGCTATAAAGAGAATTACAATTATTTCAAAAGTTCAGGGCTTTATAACGAACTTGTTGAACTCGATCTTCTGGTTCGACATGAAGAAGTAGACATTGATTGTTTAGATGTCGACGGTTATCTAATTATAAAACCTGTTGAACTTCCCGTTATTTCTTATCCTTATGAGTGGTCTTTTAGTCAACTTAAGGAAGCTGCATTATTAACCTTAAGCATACAACAGAAAGCTCTTTCTAAAGGCTTATCATTAAAAGATGCGAGCTCATACAATGTACAGTTCTATAACGGCAAACCAATTTTTATTGATACCCTATCATTTGAAAAGTTACGCCCAAATCAACCTTGGGTTGCATATAAACAATTTTGTCAGCACTTTTTAGCACCATTGGCATTAATGGCTAAAACGGATATTACTCTTAATCAATTGCTTAAAACGAACATTGACGGAATACCGCTAGGGCTAGCTAGCAAGCTTCTCCCGTTCACATCACGGTTTAGTTTTTCTTTAGCAATTCATATTCATTTACATGCAAAAACGCAGTCAAAAAATGCAGATAAAGAAATTGATCCCGCCAAGTTTAAAAGTACTTTTTCCATTAACTCTTTTTATGCCATTATAGATAGTCTAAAAACAGCTGTATTAAAATTAAAATGGGAACCAATTGGTACTGAATGGCATGATTATTATGACTCCAATAATAATTATGATGACGAGAGTCTGTCTTTAAAGAATGATATTGTAAAAGGGTTTTTAGATAAGTTGAGCATCCGTTCAGTTTGGGATTTAGGTGCTAATACCGGCATATTTAGTAAATTAGCAGCAAAATATAGTGAATATGTTTGTGCTTGGGATATTGATCCCGCTTGTGTTGAGCTTAATTACAGAGCAATGCGTGATTCCGAGACAAAGAACATATATCCATTATTGTTAGATTTGACAAACCCTAGCTCAGCAATTGGCTGGAATCATAAAGAGCGTTTTTCGTTAAAAGAGAGAGGCCCAGTTGATGTAACCCTTGCTTTAGGACTAATACATCACTTAGTTATTTCAAATAATTTATCATTAGAAATGATAGCGCGCTTTTTATCTGAGATCACTTTTATACTTATTATTGAGTTTGTTCCAAAATCAGATAGCCAGATAAAAAAATTACTCAGAAATAGAGAAGATATCTTCCCAAATTATCATATTAAGAATTTTGAACTTGTTTTCTCTCAATACTTTAAATCCTTAGATAAAAAACCTATACTTAATACAGATAGAACACTATATCTTATGCAAGTATTGTAGAATAAGAAAAACTATTAAGTAGATAAATCAATCCTATAAATACTCAGTTTCACTTTACACATTTAGTTAGGTTGTACACTTAAGTTCATGCTAGATCTTTCTAGAACCAAACTATGAACTGATATCTGCCAATTGCTAATAAGGAACTATTTTTAGTTTTTGAATTTTTTACTAATCACATCATCATATAACTTAGTCAAATCCTTTTCTTGAGGAAGTTGCTTATGAGCCATCTCCAAGTGCTGCAGAGACAATGAATAGTCACCAATATCACCGTATAGCTTGAAGAGTATAAGACTCAGGTTCCCTTTTAAAGCACGTATCTCTAAAAACGGATTGTGTAATAAAGCCTCGGCAAAGTTAATTAATCTTTGTGTGTCTACTGGCCAATCATAAGTTTCTGCATTACCAAGATATGTAGTGAACTGGTTGAGAATACTGCTATAAACTCTCCGGTTTGCAAATTCATCCTCCATTTCTAGATAGAAGGACTCGGTGACATCTTGATTTGAAACATGTTTAATATGCAGCAGCTTGAAATAGTGATTTGCAAAAGGTCTTGCAGTATATTTCATATTTTGCAAAATAATGTCTGCCTCCACATATCTTCCGATATTTATTAACTCTCCGGCCAATTGGTCATTTGCACGATAAGATAAGGGATGATGCCTGACTTCAGTTTCTGCATGCTCTAAAGAAGTAGACCATTGGTGATTTCTGAGTAAGGTCAGGCTGATTAACAAAATTAATATGAATATGCCTGTTAATTTCAATACTGGTCGCAATTTTTCTTGCTCTTGATACAGTATCAATGCACACCATGACATCCCCAGTATCACTCCGACACCAGGCAAATAATTACGGTGCTCGTAGGCAATTTCAAGGCCAATAAAACTTGATTCTATGCTATGCCCCACCAGAAACAACAAGATAGAAAAACTCAATATTGGTAAGCGGTGACGCAAAATAATTGCGCTCAGAAATACACCGCTCCATGCAATCGTACTTAGTAATGTGCTAACTGGATGTAATAATCCTGTCGATAATGATAAATCATCTAGATATAAACCCATTCGGGCAAGATCAGGTAGCAGTAAACTATGAACGTATGTCCAGAGCACTCGTGATTCGGTCATTAACCGTTGCTCCAGTGTAAAATCCCGTCTCTGATATGCACTCATAATAAAATCAGGGTTGTATAGAAAATATACCAATGCGGCAAAGATAAACAGACCTAGTAGCTGATAAAGCCTGCGCAATAGTGTGCTGATTGCGACAAATCGAAACAGTGTGATCTCCGCGACAAAACAAAGCAGCGGTAATAGGACGGCATTTTCCTTACTGAGAATGCCTAATGGCCAACAAATAAACAAACCTGTAAAAAGTGCCAGACGCCCTGTTGCTTGAACATTTTCAATCTGAGATAACCTACATCTTAAATATGCAGCAAATCCCAACAAGGTAAATAATGCTGAAAGTTGTGTCATCCGTTGGACCGCGTAAAGAACAGTACTGACGTTAAGCGGGTGAATTAGCCAAATTGCGGCTGTAAACAGGGCAATCCAGCGACTATAGTCTGGTTTAACCGGATGATAGATATTGTTGTCAAGTAATCTACTCGCACGAAATATCCAGCTCAGAACGAGAAAGAGAGTCCAACCTGTTAACAGATGAATAAGCAGGTTTACAAGTTTAAAACCATAAGGTTCAAGGCCACCAATGAAATAGTTCATTGCAAAAGTCAGCTTTGCAACAGGTCGGGGAAATAATGTATATGCCTGTTCTTCGACACCTGAAAATAGCCGAGACAGATTCGCTGGTGTGAAGCTTTCAACATGTATCTGATTGTTGTTGACGATATTATGATAATCATCAAAAACAAAGCTGCCATCAAGACCTGGCAGATAAATCAGACAAGTTATCATGCAGAAAGATGAAAAAATAACTAGGTCGACATTCCATTTTATATGCATTAATGATGGCCTTCTGTTTGGATTAATATTAATACATGCCATTAACGATATGGCCACTGATATCTGTCAAAGCAATATTTCCAGAAAAATAAATATCCTAGACATAATCATGGATAGTCAGAATTAAAAGTACGTACGTAAATTTATATATAATAGCTTCGCTTTTTCCTCTTCACTTATTACTTTCAGTATCGAGCAAACCATATCTTTCCAGCAAGATATGATGAACTCCTCTAACCGCCAATAATTCTTTTAAATAACCAGATTTCTCTTTAATTTTGAATTCTTCAGTAGCAGAATCCATTGTAAGGGCTATGTCCCGATATATTACTTCGTAGTCAGGATTGCCTGCCAAAAGTCGTAAATACAATTGAAGTTTCGCATAGCCATCATCCTCGTTCGTTATAAAAGGCAGCCAAATTATATCAATATCGTCATCAATAATTGATGCGATTGTTTCACCTCGGAGCTTGAGATTATCTTCATATCGTTCATAGAGTAATAATTTTCTACTATCACTAGTGAAATCAATGTATTTTGTCAAATCTGTATCTGTGTATAGCCAAAAAGCTAGCCAGCCACTGATAACAATAGAACATGCCAGTATAATATAACTTAAACATAGTCCTTTTTTATAAAACATTATTTTAGGAAACTCTGATCAAGTACGCACTTCGTCATGCTGGTGAATACGACCTACAGGATGTAGGAAATGTCGTGAGAGGACATGGAGTCCGAAGCGACCAGCATCCACGACTGCATGGATGCAGGAGGAACGATTACACGGAAGTAATCGGTAGTGTCGAGTCTGGAACAGAGACCGAGAGCGACTCAGGACGAATATAGGACATATTCGGGTGAAAATACTTGGAGTTAATTTTCCAGACAAAGCCGAGTAAGTTATTGTTTTGACTAGACAAGGATTGTTCCAGACAATCCTTTTGCATTCCCACCCTCCATGGTGGTCATTCTGGCATGCGACAGAAGTGCGCAGCCTGCCCTGGGTATGACGACTTAATGTATTTTGGGACTTAATCAGAGGTTCCTTTATTAACTTTGCACATAAATTTAATGACTATTTGAAGGAAGATATGCATTTTTTTGAAGATTATTTACAGAATAATCACCTACAACAATATCTTTTTCAGTAATACCGTGAAGTCGGCTCCCATGTATTTCTCCTCCTTTACTATATCGCGGATTTTTACGATAAAGCGCTATGGCATTCCCTGGTTTAAGCAAGAATTTAATATTTTCTACTTCTGCAATTGACTGGTCTTTGATAGCAATACCAATCTGGCAATTTTCTAGTTGACTATTATGTACCGTCACGTGACTGGCTTCACCAACTGAAATGCATTTATCTCCACTGTCCATGATACTGACATTATTGATCATGGTTTTTGAATTCATCAAATCAATTGCATCATTCCCGATATTAAAAAATTTAGAATCAGAAACAATCACATCAACAATATCCATATCTAACGCATCAAATGCAGTATTTTCAAATACGCAATGCTGAATTTTCCCCGAGCTATATGCAACATGAAGAGCATCATCACCGATAGTATTATTGCTGATATGACAATTATCTATCTGGAATGATTCAACATCATGAATATTCAACTGTCCGGGATAATGTATTAGATTGTGTAGAGCTACTGAACCACCACTAATATTAATATGACTTAAATGGCTAGCAGAGGCCTTTTTTCCCTGAATGACGATACTTCCCCAGGGTTCGTCTATCATCATTCGTTGGAATCTAATCGGAAGCTCTGCTGTTCCTTTTGCAATCACTTCTCCATAAAAATATATTGAAACATTGTTGTAAAGCTTAAATGTAGTGCCGGGTAAGATAGTGACTTTCTGTTCCTCAGTGAAAACAAGATCATAGTAAGCTTCAATTTCACCAGCTAATATGATTTCATTATTCTTTGACTTTGGGTGTAGTAATAATCGCCATGGGTGTAATGAGCTGCTGTCACGATTACTAGATAACTCAACAACTTTCTTAATTGTAACTATATTAGAATTTATTGAATTTCTGCTCGTTAATTCTTTTGAATTAACTAAATTATCACTATTCATCCCCTTTATTAAATATTGATAATACAGTGGAGATGAAGCATATGATTCGAGACCATACATCGCGATCCTTAATGGATGTATATACTCTGGATCTGGTTTTTTATTTATTGCAATACCTGGATATAACCTGTCCATTTCTCCGTTGTTTAATACGGGTTGTGTTTTATCCTGGTAGACACGAAATATTTCAAACTCCTCATGCAAAGATTCAGGGACTATTGACCAAGGATCAAAATCAACAGGGCTATTCCCATCGATAGCTATGGTAATTTCAAATTGGTCATCAGATTGTTTATCAATGAAATAACTTCCATTGGCTAAATTTATTTCTTGCTCTACATATTTATGCCTTCTTTTGTATGTCTGTTTAATGTCTTCAATGGCATCTGCATACTCTTCCATAGAGAAAGGCACTTCTTTATTTAGTCCAAAATGTAAATTATCATCATCAGGTTGAATGCGATAGGGATCTGCTGCCAACTCACCAGCAATTGTGTTATTTGCATCATCAATCATATCAATAACAGTATTTACAGTGAATATATTCCATAATTTATAACTTACTGAATCAACTTCATATTTTAATATCGGGTTTAATAATATTTGTTTAAATAACGGTGTTACCGGTAGGTCCTCTTCACCCATTGACCAAAAACGTATATCCCATTCAATCGGTTCGAATTTACCTTTATAAGGATCAAAATAGATCTTGTGATTATGAAATAAATCATGATGTGAACTACCAACAAGGTAGTCCAACGCCCAAAATAAATAAAAATTTTGCTTATTAAAGTAAGTAGCAAATGCCTGTAAAAATTCTAATGGATCTGCTTCGTTTATAATCTCGACAAACATCTTGATATCTTCAAGATCATCTGATGATTCCGCATTTCTTGAGGCATCTTTTTGCCATATTCTATGGTCATTCCACATTGCCGGTGTTCCATCATCGTTGAAGAACATCGTATTTGACTTTTCATAATTCTCTAGGTGTGGATTACTATGATATACAGTGTCCCCAGAATATATACTCCCTGGCATTCGATTGTTTTTACGCAGAAACGATTCATCTATGTTACTCAGAAAAAAGTGCAATCCATTATATTCATGATTGATGAAAACTCGCGCAGGGAAGTATTCAGGTGTCAGTAAACCTATCGATCTGGCCATATCGTAACTGACCATATCTGTGAGTGTTGTAATGGTAGAAGGATTGACTAGATTAAATTTTCGTTCATTACGATAAGTTTTAAATGGCGGCAGCTTCACTCTAATAGATTTTTTTTCATATAACCAGTGCAAGGATATACCACCCCGATATCGAATTTTTGCTTCACCTGAAAAATCCGGGTTATCTATCTTTATATGACTTTGTTTATACTGCAACTTAGCGCTAGCAGGTAAATCTAGTTCTAGAGACTCTAAATCTTCTTCATCTACAAATAAATTGAAAGACGGTAAGGTCGTAATAGTCGGTAACTGTTTTGCAGTAAATTTCTGATATATTCGAGTTAAATAGACTCTGGTGAAGAAATGGAGATTAACAATATTATAATCTACTTCTAGCTTATTAGCGTTATCATACTTAATCATCTCTTTGATACCACCAAAGAGAATGCCGCATGAAGCGGTTAAAATTAATAATGCAACCAGAACAGGCCAATTTGGACAAATTCTGGAGGGATTAACTATCATATTATTAGTTTTTTTTCAGTTTAGAGACTTTTGAGTAATCATCTCGTTTTGAATATCTTCCTATGATGAGATACATAAAAAGAAATCCTAATAAGCTTAATATAATGATTTGCCCAATAGTAAATATCCTTGGATATTTTCGGAATAAATCGCGACTAGGTAAATTATCCATTGCTAATTGATTGTACTCATCATAACTAAACCATGGAACAGACTTGGTGTACGGAAATTTAATTTTAAATTTGTTCTCTATTTGACAAAAAAAAGTATTGAGAGAACTATATTCCTCAGTTGTTAAATTGTCTTTGAGGTCGTGAGATATTTCTAATTTCATTAACAGAAAGGTATTAGGCACACTATAATTTGAAATATGAAAACGACTCATTGTAATTGAGCCATATGAAACTCCATATAATTCCATGAAGTAAATATTATCAGATAATTTAATCTTTAGAGATTGTGAGATCGAGTCTGGAGGACTTTTGCTAATACTCTCAAGTTGATTAATTAAAATTGATCGCTGTTTTCTCTTTATTCGGCTAAATAAAGGATGTTTATCCAGCAGAGTAAATTTATTATTATAATTTTTTGTCTCAAACTTTGTTATTTTTGCAGGTGTTATACGAGTATCTATATACAATATTTGTTCCCGCTCAGGAATATAATCTGGAAAGTTATTGTTCAGAATAGATACCAGCTCATTTCCTGCATGAAGTAGATCTAAATCATCAAAGTCATAATAAATTATGGTTCTATCACTTTCCCCTATAAGGGTTCCAAAATTAGTTTCCTTTCTTGAATTTATTCTAGTAATTTCCTGATAAAAATAAGATGCTGAGTAAAAATCGCTAGTATCAATCAAATAATAGGTATTTCTGAACTCTCCATTTTCACAGTTTTTGAAGGGGGTGTTTTCTGTTACAGCACTGACAATTGTTGTTGTCATTACATATACAATTACAAAGCAAAGTGTTATTGGCGAGAAAGACAAAGTGACGACTCTATACAGAAGATAAATCCTGATCATAGGCAACCAATGTAGCACGGGTGACACTGTCATCAGCCTGTAATTTATTCATAAAATTAGTCTGATCGCCTTTTAATTTTGCTTCCAGTGTTATTTCAGTGCCTGACATAGAGACTGTTTTTGATTTTATTGAAAACTTCTCTGTCTGTTGCCTAATTTCATTGAGTATTCCTTCTTCTTTTGATCCATCTGATAACTGAATAACCAGCAAAAACGTATCTAAACTACCTTTACCACTCCTTGTTAGAATCAGCATGAAGATTGCAATCATAATCGAACCAACAATAGATATATTATAGTAACCAACACCATTGGCGATGCCGGCACTGATTGCCCAGAACAGAAAGATCAAATCCATACTGTCTTTTACCGGTGTCCTGAAACGGACGATGGATAGAGCACCTACCATACCTAATGAGAGAACAAGATTTCCACTGATAGTCATAATGATCATGGAAGTAACTGCACTTGCCAATACTAATGAAATGTTAAAACTGCGCTGATAAAGAACCCCTTGATAGGTTTTTTTGTATATAAAAAATATAAACATACCGATAAAAAACGACATTGATAGATTAATTAGTATATTTAATGTCGTTATTCTGTCCGTACTACCCATAGACATTGCAATGAAACTTTTCTGCAATACATCTGCAAAAGTAACTTGATCCATGATTAATTATCCTCCCATTTATGGACTTTATGGAATCTTCTGGCTAATGTATATTTACTGATAGCCATTCTTTCGGAACTATAAGCCGATAATACATTTCTTAAATAACCCGGGAAAAAATCATCATATTTTATTTCCAATATCTGTTTGCCTTCAATAATAACAGGCATCATATCTTTCACTGATGAAAACAGATCGAGATGATTAATATTCGAACGTAAATCTTGATCAAAAGTCACCCTGATATTTGAGACAGGCGATACGAAAGCTACCCGTTTGTATTCAACAATAACTTTTGGCTTATATAGTTTAGTAACAAATGTAGTGTAAATTTCATTCAGAATAGAATTATTTTTATCCAGTAAAATTGCATAATTGCCAAGACATACTTCTCTGGCATCTTCTTTTGAGATTGTTGCAGCATCTTTTTTAACAATCTGACCATGTTTACGTTTTATTTCGAATTTAACTATATTCACATCGTCGCCATAGGTTCGCAATCTGATTTTTTTTCTTAGTAAATGACCTGATTGCTTTTGATACAGGCATTCATCATC
>JBNMOP010000011.1:0-47094 GCA_051275005.1 Gammaproteobacteria bacterium
AGCAGAATATTTCACACCCTATAAACTCCATCAAAGCCTGTGTCAGCAAGGACGATATAGTCGAGCTAAGAAATAAAATCTCTGAAATTCGTGTTAGTCCTGAAATTAAAAATTACATTGTTACCATCATTCGCAGTACTCGTAATACCCATGGTGTGCTGAATGGTGCAAGTCCAAGGGCATCAATAACACTAATGAAGTCAGCTCAAGCATTGGCATTATTTGATGGAATGGATTTTATAACACCGGATCATATTCAGGAACTTGCGCATCCAGTCATTGCACATAGATTGATGCTTGATTCACAAGCGAGATTTTCCGGTTTAACCGCCCACGATGTTGTATCAGAAACATTAAAATCTATTCCTGTGCCAATTTGAAGATTTAAAATGCTAAATACTGGTCGACTTCTTTATTTAAATTTCAAATTTCTACATACAACGAGTAAATGGCTGAGGCATCGTTTTTCTTCTGCTGGATTTTTGCTATTAAGCGGCCTGGTCGCGTCAGGAGTGTTTGGTATTGATACCAGAGCATCCCTGGCCTACCAAATTTTCTCTATTTGTTTGTCCATCTTGACCATCGCTATATTAAGTTCACTGATGTTCCGAGGTAATTTTAGTTTTCGTAGGCAACTACCTGAATATGGCACTGTAACATTTCCACTTAAATATAAAGTCACCATCAATAACCTCAATAAAGCTCCTCATCGCGATCTGACCTATGTGGATGAATTATCATATAAGTTCCCCAGCTATGATTTATTTAAGTCAACCCGAGACCCGGATGATGTTCGGCGCAATTGGGTAGATCGAAAAATTGGTTATCCTAGACTCATGTCATTACTACAGAAATCTCGGGGAGGTTCATTATCATGGATAGATATTGATCTAATACCGACCGATGATGAGATTGAAGTGACGATGAACTTCGTACCATTACGACGAGGCTATTTATATTTCTCCAAATCATCTATTGCCCGACCAGATCCATTTGGTTTATTTCGGGCCATAATTTCAAAAAATAACCCGGAAAAAATATTGATACTTCCAAAAACATATCTAGTGCCGAAGATTAGATTAAAAGGACATCGTAAATATCAACAAGGAGGCATAAATCAGGCTAGTTTTATTGGTGATTCACAGGAATTTATGTCTTTAAGAGATTATCAACCAGGTGATCCTATGAGATCGATACATTGGCGTAGTTACGCTAAACGTAGTGAGCCTGTAGTAAAGGAATTTCGGGATGAATTTTTTGTCAGTCAAGGGCTGATACTTGATACGTTTATAGAAGATAAGACTGCATATCAGTTTGAAGAGGCAGTTTCAATAGCGGCGTCTTTTGCAACCACGGCTGAAGATCAGGATTCTTTACTTGATTTGATGTTTGTCGGGACAAAATCCTATCGATTTACATCAGGCCGAAGTTTTGATAATGCCGCAAATATGCTGGAAATACTTGCTTGTGTGACGCCATGCTACGACAAGGATTTTGTTCAATTAGTAGAATTAACCGGAAAATACATAAGCGAATTGAGCGGTATAATTATTATATTGCTGGATTGGGACGATAAAAGACAGGAAATGGTGCGTAATTTTATCTCCAGTAAAATTCCCGTTATCGTTTTTGTAATTCAGGACACGCAAACACAACAAACACTGCTTCCAGGCCCGTTGCAATCAACACCTGAACGACTCATACCATTAACCATAGACAATATTCAGGGATCACTGGATAAAATAAACTGGTCTGATTCGGTATAATGAATAATCAATTAGCAAAATTACGTTCTGCACCACCGTTTACAATTGCGGCAGCACTGTTGTTATGGGGATGGCAAACTAAATTTATTCTGTTTGCAATACCGATGATTATTATCATTGAACTTGCCCGATGGGTTTCATGGCGTTGGCCTATAAGTAATAAGGAATTCCACGCCCTCTCTGATTTTAGTGGTGTGGGTTTTTTTATAGTTGTCATATATATTTTTACAACAGTCGGGTCGAGGGGGATCTTTGTAATCCTTTCGATAATGCCATTTATATTATTCCTGTTACTTGTTGTTCAGCTTTATAGTGAAGACGGTAAAATTGGACTAAGTTCATTATTTGTCAGCCTCAGACGGCTTGATGCTAAAAAGTCACCTGATGCAGCGACCAAGATCGACTTGTCATTACCTTATCTACTTGTATGCATCATTTCGGCAAGCTCAGGAAATATTCGAACTGTCTGGTTTTTTATACTCAGCTTTATACTGATTAGTATCGTACTCTGGTCTTTTCGCCCTCAACGATATCAATTTAGTACATGGTGTATTTTACTCTTCCTGGCAGCAGGCATTAGTTACGCTGGGCAGGATGGATTAAGAGATATACAACGGTCCCTTGAGGCATCAATTGTAGGCTTGTTTGACCAGTTTATGTGGCGATACCGTGATCCTGAACGTGCCACTACGGCGATTGGCACTATTGGCAGGTTAAAACTATCAGATCGAATTGTAATAAGAGCAGACCCTGAGGAAAGACTCAATCAGCCTCTGTATTTGAGAGAAGCCAGTTACCACCAATATAACTATGGCGTTTGGAACAACCTGCAATCGATATACACAGTTATTGATCAGGGACTGGATGGAAATTGGCAATTAGCTGACGCTGAGCCCGGGAAAGACATCACAATATCAACTAATATACGAAATGAGATAAGTGTTATTCCACTACCGATTGGTACTACGAGCATAGAAAATGTTACTGCCTTTGAGCTAAGTAAAAATAATTTTGGCACAGTAAAAATGGAGATTCAAGAGGGATGGATAGATTATAAAGCAATCTATCAGGATAATGTTTTAGATAGTAAGCCTGTTCCTGCCGACCTCAATATTTCAGAAATTTATCGTGAAGATTTTGACAGACTTGCACGGGATCTGGATTTATATGATAAACCACATAACCAGGTAGTTAGTTCCATTGAATCTTTCTTTCAAAATAATTTTACCTATACTCTTGCACAGAACGGCAGATATCCTAGAGGAAAATACCTGCAAAACTTTTTATTTAATACTCGCTCAGGACATTGTGAATACTTTGCAACATCAACTGCTTTGCTATTGCGTATTGTTGGTATACCAACACGTTATGTAGTGGGTTATGTGGTAGATGAGTACAGCCAAATTGAAGGTCAATATGTCGCACGATCGCGAGATGCACATTCATGGGTTCAGGCATTTATTGATGACCAGTGGCGCATAGTCGATACGACACCTGCAATATGGGCACCAACGGAGGATGAAAATGCATCATTCTTTGAACCTTTTATGGATATTTATTCCTGGATTAGTTATCGCTACTCACTATATCAGTCCAATGAAGGTTTGGAACAGAAGGAAACTAATTACAACTTGCTATACTTGTTATTTCCACTGATTCTCATCCTCGTTTGGAGGCTTATCGTGAAAGAGAGAATTATCCGTAAAAAGGATATTTCAAAGAATGCCAGCAAGAATATTTTTCAGGGAAAAGATTCGAGTATTTATGCATTAATAGATGCATTTAACAAAGCAGGTTTTGAACGAAGGAAAGGAGAAACATTAGCCTGCTGGTTTGCAAGAGTCAATGAGATAACACACATTTCAGAACTGGATAAGGCAGTAACATTACATTACATATATAGATTTGATCCAGATAATTCCAATAGTGGAATCAAGGATGATTTAGCTCGTTTGGTACAAATGATTTTAAGTCGTGGCGTTATATCGAGCGTTGCAAATATTGCTCTTTAGATTCCTGTGATTATCTTATCAGTTTTAAGCTGCTCAAAAATTGAAGTAATTCCAGCAAAACCAATAAAAATAAAGAAAATTCAGGATTAGGCCCGGATTCATTTTGTATTCATACTCAGGACTGGTACGATATTGCTGCAATAGGCCTTTCCAGTAACGAATTGCTTTACAATTCTTTTGGAAAATTGGGCAATGCACTTAACATTACTACTAGTTAATATAAATATTTTTCCTAATAGAATCTAAAATTATGGCTCTTGAATTTACACTGGCAGGCTCACAAATTGACGGTGACAGAGGTTATCAAGAAGATGCCTTCTTAATAACAAATCTAACCGATACAAATGATAAACCTGCCGCACTTATCATCATTGCAGATGGAATGGGAGGTCATGCTGCTGGCAACGTGGCTAGTAATATGGCTGTCCAGGCATTTAATAAACATGTTTCAACAAATTATCCATCTGAAGATCTGGCAAAAATACTCAATGAATGTGTCCTCAAGGCCAATAGTTCTATAGAGGAAACTGTCAAGGAAACCCCAGCTCTGTCAGGTATGGGTTGTACCCTGGTTGCTGCTATTCTTGAATCTGGAAAAATCTGGTGGGCCAGCGTTGGTGACAGTCATTTATATGTAATACGGGATAAAGTACGCTTAAAGATTAATGCCGATCACAGCTATGGCGGCTTTTTGGACAGAATGGAAGCAGCAGGAACACCTGTGGAAGCAGAAGAAGGTCTTGCTCGAAATATGCTTATGAGTGCTGTAATGGGTGAAGAAATAAGTGAGATTGATGTTTCACAAGAACCATTTGAATTACAAGATGGTGACAGAATCATGATCTGCAGTGATGGCATGGATACCTTAAGTGAAGGTAAATTTGTTCAATTTTCAGATTGGTCTGAGAACCCTAAAGAATGTTCAGAGGCACTACTCATCGCTGTTGAAGATGAAGCAAAGCCAAGACAGGATAATACAACCATTGTTGTTGTAGATGTTATGGAGAAAGCAGCGACAGAAGCACCGGCGGCACCTGCACCCACAATCGAAGTAGAAGCAGTACCACTATCCGCTACCCAACCAATAGCAGAAGCCGTACAACCTGTCATAGAGGAGTCGGAGAAAAAAGGCGGTAGTGGGATGATTGTCGGTATCGCTGCAGTAGTTGTAATTGGTGTTGCTATAGGTGGTTTTGTAATGTTTAGTGGTGGTAGCAAGACTTCCACACCTACACAAAGTAGCACCGCAGTTGTTGAGTCAGTTGAGTTCAATGATGTAGAGGAACAGGAAATAACGGAAACTACAAGCGAAGAACTGGAAACGGTTGAACCCGAAACGACACCACAGCAAACAGCCCCTGCACCGGTCATAGCCGCCACCGGATCATCTTTGATGATAGCAGGTTCTGAATTTACTGACTCATTAGTTAACGGTTCCACAGGTCCTACCATGGTGGTAATACCATCTGGAAATTTTGATATGGGCAGCTCCAGTTCGTCTAGTGCTTCTGAAGAACGTCCTCGGCATAATGTGCAGGTAACAAATTTTGCTATGAGTAAACATGAAGTAACTTTTGCTGAATATGAACAATTTGCCGCTGCCACAAGCAGGAAAATTCCGGACAACTTATATATGGAGAAGGAATCACACCCGGTAATATACGTCACCTGGGATGATGCATTTTATTATTCCAGATGGCTGTCCGAACAAACCGGAGAAAGATACAATTTACCAACAGAAAACCAGTGGGAATATGCATCAGGAACAGCTGCCAGGACATCGTTCTGGTGGGGTTATGAAGAAGAGCCTAACCGAGCACACTGTTTTGGTTGTGGATCAGGTCTAGATCCTAGAAAACCAACTAAGGTAGGTAGTTTTGGACCAAATAAGTTTGGGGTGCATGATACGGCAGGAAATGTTGCTGAATGGGTACGGGATTGCTGGCATGAAAATTATACTAGTGCACCAACCAGAGATGAAGCATGGGAAGGAGGTGATTGTGCATTGCGAGTAGTCCGTGGTGGTTCTTATAGCAGCCCTCCGCAATCGATACGTCATGCCAAACGTGATAAATTCAAATCTGATTCAAATTACGACAATATCGGTATAAGACTGGTCCGAGAAATAGAATAGTACATATATTTTGAACCCCATCTAATTAGGCTGGTCAAAACCTGATATCGGCAACTGAAAAAGGGGCATGTCATGATTAAGTTTTGCCAAAATAATGTCGCAATTTTATTCATCATTTCGATTACCTTTAGTGTACAGTCCAGGGCAGATGACCTATTAAATACTGCACCTAATCCAATTAAACATAATGTTATTTCCACACCTGACACTTTTAATATTGTTACAATAGAAACTGCAAGACATGGAAGGGAAACTTTCACACAGAAGCACCCTCAGACATCTCCTAGAAATAATTTGCAGGTAATTTATAATCTAAATACCGAAGTCACTAACAGAAGCAATCGCAGAAAAAATCGTTCAACAAACAACTATCCATTGCAAAAATCCAATATATATACCTTCTATTCTTCATCAAACCAGCATTCAGACAATAGTAAATATAAGCAGAATAACAAGAGGAATAATCAAGGATACAATGGCAGTTTCATTCACTACAATTCGACCCCTTCATTACAATATTTTTATCAAAATCCGGCAACGAATTATCGTTATAATTCAATTCAAGACAATGGATATAATCAACAAGGTCAACGTCATACGCTGCAGCAAAAACCAAACAAGCGTGTCATTCGGCATTGCCTGGGGCCAAACTGTTAATTAGTTCTATATTTTAACTTCACTTCTCGGCTATGTGATATGACTCTATAGTAGGACGCATATAAACAAGCAATACGAGGCTTGGAATCGCAATCAAAAAAGTAACCAGAAAAAACCATGTCCAGCCTATATGCTCTATCATATAACCCGCTGGAGGTCCGATAAAAACCCGCCCTATTGACGATAAAGCAGATAATAATGCAAATTGTGTAGCAGTAAATTGATGATTACATAAGGCGATAAGAAAACCAAGAAATACTGCCGTCCCCATTCCTCCTACTAGTTGATCAACTGCAATTACTACCACCATACCGACATAACTTTTACCGATTATTGCGAGCATCATAAATCCAAGGTTAGTAATGGCCTGTAAAATGCCAAACCACAATAATGGTTTATAGATACCATGTGTCACAACGAATGTACCACCAATAAATGCCCCAATAATTGTGGCAGTGATACCTAACCATTTATACAAAACGCCTGTCTCAGTCAGGGTAAAACCTTGCTCGCGGATAAAAAACAGAGAGTTTAGGGATATTGCCGATGCATCCCCAAGTTTATAAATCACTATAAACACGAGCAATAAAATACCATGGCGCCTGATAACAAATTCTTTAAAGGGTTGAATCACTGCATCTGTTAGTGAGACAGGTGCTTGTTTATCCCAGATCGGTTCGGGGCCCCAAATTGTGCCTACCAGACCGATACTCATCAGTGCTGCCATAAGGCAATAGGTAAATTGCCATCCCATATTATCCGCGACGATCCATGCTAAGCCACCCGACACAAGCATAGCGGTACGATAGGCTGATACGGTAACAGCAGCACCAAAGCCACGCTCCTTGGGTTTAAGTAAATCTGCCCTGTACGCATCAATTGCTATGTCCTGTGAAGCTGAAAAAAATGCTAATAACAACGCAAGCATACCGATTAGCATTATTTTATTTTCTGGATCAGTAAATGCGATTGAAAGTATCAGCACGATTAAAATAATTTGTGTCAATAACATCCAACCACGACGTCTACCAAAAAAGGGTGGGATAAATCGATCCATTATTGGGGCCCAGATGAATTTGAAGGTGTAAGGCAACCCTACCAATGAAAAAAAGGCCACTGTCTGTATATCGACATCCGTTGTTGCAAGCCAGGCCTGTAAAGTGCCTGTAGATAATGCCAGGGGCAAACCAGAAGAAAAACTCAAAAGTAAAATAACCGCCATATTCCGGTTGGCCAGTGCATCCAATATTTCGCTATATTTTTCCTTTATCATTGTCATTAATAATTATTTGTGTTGTAAAGGTAGATAATATCATAGTCATGTTGATTGAATTTAGAAGATAAATATAGCGATAGAGATGACACCTGAAAATGACATATGTATAGATTCAATAAGATTGGATTACCATTGTAAAAGTTGATTATTACATAAAAATTATTATCCATTACGGCCAGAAATTGCAATTCAAGACAACATTCTTAACTTTGGTAACGCATGACACTGTTATACTTAATATCAGTTCGGTTAAGGGACATTCAGCCTGGATAGCGCATTCTTCTATGTGGGATTTTTTATATGCTTATATCATTAAAAGGGTTTTTTGACGTGGCTAATTATCGGACGTAGACTGGCATACTTAGATCTATACGCAGTACAGACATTTTTCCATTGAGATTATGAAAGATATAAAACAACAACCCGATATTCTAATTGATAAATTTGGTCGTACAATAAACTACGTCAGATTATCTGTTACCGATAGGTGTGATTTTCGTTGCATTTATTGTATGGAAGAACAAATGACATTTCTTCCTCGAAATCAGTTGCTGACACTTGAAGAGATGGCCTTCATTGGAAAGGCCTTCACAGAACTGGGTGTAAGTAGAATTAGAGTAACCGGTGGAGAACCACTGATTAGAAATAATGTCGTAAAACTATTTGAAGATCTTGGAAAACTACCAGGCCTGCATCAGTTGGTAACGACGACAAATGGCTCTCAACTTTCAAAGTTAGCCCCTGGTCTGAAATCAGCTGGCGTAAAACGCATAAATATCAGTCTCGATACACTTGATTCAAAACGTTTCAAGCAAATATCGCGTGTCGGTGAACTAAGCAATGTACTGACAGGCATAAAGGCAGCCCAAGATGAGGGCTTTGAGCGAATTAAAATTAATTCAGTAATACTCAAAAACAGAAATCATGATGAAGTTACTGATTTGGTAAAGTTTGCGAGTAGTCACGGAATGGATATTAGCTTTATTGAGGAAATGCCACTTGGTCTCACTACTGACCACGACCGTGCAGAGGCATTCTATTCAAGCGACCAGATAAAATCAGATCTTGAAAAATCATTTACACTTTTAGCGACCACTGAAACGACAGGTGGCCCATCAAAATACTTCAAACTTGCAGAGACAAATACACTTGTAGGTTTCATATCTCCACATAGCCATAATTTTTGTGACCAATGCAATCGTGTTCGAGTCACATGTGAAGGACTACTATTACTGTGTCTAGGACAAGAACATTCAGTAGATTTAAAAGAAGTATTGCGGAATTTTCCAGGCGACATGGAAAAACTTAAACAAGCTATTCGGGATGCTATGCAAATAAAACCAAAAGGACATGATTTTAATATTAAAGAAAAACCTATTATATTCAGGCACATGAATATGACAGGCGGTTAGACATTACCACATGCACAATTGTAGTCTCACTCCAGCCCTATTCCATTAGAAATCTCTTTCCTGAAAAACTATCTCAATTTATAGTTTTATAGATAATGGAAACTAATTATCGTTCAAAAATTACTGCGGTGATTCTTGCTGGCGGTGAATCGCGTCGCATGCAAGGTTCAGACAAAGGCCTTCTTCAACTACTTGGTAGACCATTGATCCACTATGGTATCGAACGTATTAAACCACAGGTAAGTGAAATTATAATTAATGCCAATCGCAATTCACAATTGTACAGTGAGATGGGATATCCTGTAATTGTTGATAATTATTCTGGTTATGAAGGACCTCTGGCAGGTATTTCTGCATGTATGGCAAGGACTGATACCGAGTATTTGGCCTGTATACCCTGTGATTCTCCAATTTTTCCTGACGATCTTGTTGAGCGCTTATATAAATCCATAATAAATAATAATGCAGATATTTCTGTTGTGCATGATGGCAACCGCACACAACCGACATTTTCTCTTATTAAAATATCATTGCTGGGGTCCTTGCTTGATTTTCTGAAAAAAGGTCACCGTAAGATATATAAATGGTATGCAAACCATAGCCTGGTACAGTCTGATTTTTCAGATAAAGAATTTTTGTTTCTTAATATTAATACCAGAGACGACCTCAACAACGCAGAAGTTTACATGTCTAAATATTTAAAATTCTAATACGTTCTGCATTATCAGCAACTTAAATATAATCACAAATAGCATTAATCGCCTTGTTGTGATTCTGGGTTAAGTCTATTATCTAATGACTACAATTACATAATGACTGTCATGAATGATTTCACACTAGCAGCTGATCCAAATTGCATGGATGACAGTGACCCGTCATCTCTTCCAATTGACCTTGCACTAAAAAATATTTTACAGGAAATTCAGCCGATCACTGATGTCGTGCAGGTTCCCATTATACAAGCATTAAAGAGGATATTGGCCGAAGACCTGATTGCCACTATTGATGTACCACCTGCCGCAAATTCAGCTATGGATGGCTATGCATTAAACTCCATTGATATTCCAAAAGAAGGTTTAAGGGAGCTTGTCATTATTGGCACATCCTGGGCAGGGAACCCATTTGAGGGCGATGTAACACCCGGGACTTCTGTACGCATTATGACTGGTGGTCTCGTTCCCAATGGTGCTGATACGATTGTTATGCAGGAAAATACTCAGGTAAGCGGCGATAAAATCAGTATCGACACACGCACTATCAAGGGCGAGCATGTTCGATCAGCCGGAGAAGATTTTTCAAAAGGCGACTGCATCATTTTAGCGGGTACTTTATTAACCCCGGCACACCTCGGACTTATTGCCTCTTTAGGCATGGGCAACGTCAATGTGTTCCGTAAAATTCGGGCTGCTTTTTTTCTGACTGGTGATGAATTATGTTCCTTAGGAGATCCACTGGAAAACGGTAAAATATATGATAGTAATCGCTATACATTGTCAGGCATGCTCACACACCCGGGTGTTGAATTAATTGACCTCGGCATAGCTAAGGATACACGCTCCGCAATTGAAGAGATTATGGAAAGTGCAGAAAAAAAATCAGACATCCTGATTACTACCGGCGGTGTCTCGGTCGGTGATGCAGATTATATAAAAGAAGTGCTGGAAAAACGTGGTGCAATTAGTTTCTGGAAAGTTGCAATGAAACCGGGGCGTCCGCTGGCATTTGGTAAAGCAGGTAGTACTGTTTTCTTTGGGTTGCCGGGCAACCCGGTATCGGCAATGGTGACGTTTTACCAATTTGTACTGCCTGCGCTAAAACATCTTATGGGCAACAAAGATTTAGTTCTGCCATCATTTAAAGTTGTTTGTCGATCAAATCTGAAAAAAAATTCAGGTAGAGTCGAGTTCCAACGAGGAATTTTGTCACGAACTCTGGCGGGTGAAATGGTTGTGAACAAGACTGGTGAACAAGGTTCCGGGATATTAAGTTCTATGGCTGAGGCCAATTGTTTCATCATACTACCCTTTGAGAACGACGGAATCACGGCAGGTGAAACGGTGGAGGTGCAACCGTTTTTTGGTTTGCTGTAAGAATATTGTTATTGTAATAGACAGGATTAACAAGATAGAAATTTACTAAAAATTTTATAATAAGTCACATGTCATTATGTTTTTTCTGTACACGCCAAACACAATTTTTAGAATATTATTTTTATTAATCTTGTGAATTTTGTAAATCCTGTCCATTTTAATCTCCCATCACTCTTCACTCTTCACATACCCCGAGGTATTACCCTCGACCCATTTCTCCCCTTCTTCTAACCGTTCCTTCTTCCAGAATGGTGCCTTAGATTTCAAGTCTTCCAGAATATGTCGGCATGCGTCCATAGCGTCGCCACGGTGTGATGCCCAGACTGTAATCAAAACTATGACATCTTTAACATCAATCTCGCCTACTCGATGTAATACCAGGCAATCCAGTAATGTCCATTTTTCTGATGCATCGTTACAAATTTGGATAATATGTTTTTCCGTCATTCCCGGATAATATTCCAGGGTCATTCCCCGAACATTTTGCTGCTGATTAAAATCTCGCATGGTTCCAACAAAGCTGGAAGTTGCGCCGATTTTTCCGGTCGGTTTGATACTCTGCTGGTATTGTTCGATCTCTCGATAAGGTTCAAAAGGTTCCTGTCGAATTTCAATTTTCATAGCTTAACCACCTGTTACTGAAGGAAAAAATGCCACCTCATCCTCGTCGTGTAATTCGGTATCCTGGCGGGTGTATTCCATATTCACCGCAACCATTATCCCCGCCGACAGATTGTCTTCAGACATGGTCTTTTTCCATAAATCTGATACTGTCATACCCTCCTCAAAATCAACTGATTCTTCAGATTTTCCAACCTGTTCACGTAAAACTGCAAAATATTTAACTGTTATTGACATTAATCGTATACTCATCCGTCTGGCATTTAATAACTACTATATATGATACAGAAAAACAGAGACTATTTATGAGCAAACTTTCACATTTTAATACCCGTGGTGAGGTGCACATGGTAGACGTGGGCGACAAGGCAGCAACACACAGGGTAGCCATAGCTGGCGGAGATATTTCCATGCAAGCGGACACTCTGGCACAAATTATCAAGGGTGAACATAAAAAAGGTGATGTACTGGGGATCGCTCGTATAGCCGGGATTATGGCGGCAAAAAAGACCGCTGAACTGATACCATTATGCCACCCGTTATCCCTGTCTCATGTTGAAATCGACCTGGAACCGAATACGGAAAAATCTATTGTCAGCTGCCAGGTACGGGTTGAAACCACCGGGCAAACAGGGGTTGAAATGGAGGCATTGACTGCGGTACAAATTTCATTACTTACTATCTACGATATGTGTAAGGCAATTGATCGCGGCATGACAATCTCATCTGTACAATTAATCGAAAAGTCTGGTGGAAAATCCGGTCATTGGAAACGCCCCGCTTAAATACACAGGTGTCGCTGTCAGGGATCGATGATCCTGAATAATCTGGGCATTCCGGGTTCCCACTGATCGATCGGCGGTTGTACATACCCAGCCATGTTTGGCATTTCAACATTTGGTAGATTCTCTCTGTTAAGCATATAAGTCTCGTCAATGACAGAACCTACATACAACAAATAGGCTGTGATTGCATAAACCTCGTTACTAGAGAGAGAACCCTCCATATTGAGAGGCATTGCACGGTTTATATAGTCCCACAGAGACGTTGCAAATGGCCAGTTGGAGACGACGGTATTTCTTCCTACCAAGGCTGGTGCCGCAGCCCCTACTGCTTTATTTCCATGACAAGCTATGCACTTCTGCGCATAAAGTGGTGCACCATCTTTGGCTGATCCATTACCCTCAGGTAACTCCATACCATCGGGACTGATTGCAAAATCCCATACCTGAATCTCATCACTGGTAGGTGCCCTGCCAAGATTATAGGTAATGCCCTGTGCATACGTTTCCCCGATAGTGAATATCAGAATAATAATAATTATTTTATGCACGCGCATTAGACTAAAGGATAGGAATTATAAATGCTCCCGTCCCTACGGATACCCCAGGGCTGAATGGAGTTGTGATGACCGGAGCCTCGCTGTTCACCTGCTGCAAGCTTATCCGGATCGATGTTCCAGTAACGGGCAAATTGCTGGCGACTGGGTTGTACTTGATTTTGTTCATCGGTACTGCGAGACATGATATGAGTTTCTTCACCATGCCACTGCCAAATGTAGTTAAAACGTGTATGGGCCATGGTATGAGCCGGTCCCTCGATTTCTGCATCTTTCCAGGTCTTTCCGGAATCGGTGGAGACCTCAACCTTGCGAATCGCCCCACCACCCGACCAGGCCAGGCCAGTGATCCGGTAGTAGCCTGGACCGGAAGTCAGTTTTTGCTCACCTGATGGAGAGGTAATAACAGATTTTGGTCCATTTTCGAAATTGTAAAAAGGGGTTCGTTCATCATATTCACGTCCAGCTCTGTTGGTATATTGACGGATCTCCTGGTAACCCATATACGGTCGATCTACCACCTTGATGCGTCGCAACCACTTAATGCTATAGAGCGCCTCAAAGCCCGGGACAAACATCCGTAATGGATACCCATTCTGCGGGCGGATAGGTTCGCCGTTCTGACCATAGGCTACGATAACGTCTGCCATGGCTTTTTTCATGGGTAAACTCTTGGTCATTTTTCCAGCTTCGGCACCTTCATAAATAACCCATTCTGCATTGGCCTTGACTCCTGCCTCCTGTAACAAAGTAGAAAGCAGAACCCCAGTCCATTCTGCGCAAGATGTCTTGCCATGTGATCCCTGGACAGTTGGTTCCATCACCTCAGGACGATTGGCCTGGCATTCCAGGTAATGGATCCGCGATACCGATGGCAGGCGCATGAGTTCAGCCATAGTAAATACCAACGGACGATCCACCATGCCGTGTATGATTAATTTGTGGTCCTCAGGTTTTATATCAGGGGGATAGTAACCATGCATCGTTGCGAAATGAAGAGAGTTGGGGGTAATTATCCCCATGGAATCCTGTAATGGGGTCAACATCCCTTCGTGTCTGCCAAACGTCCGGTGCGTCTCATCGATGTCCGGAATACGGCGGCTACTAACATATTTGGACCGTTCACCATAAGCGAGAACATCACCGGAAGCTCCTGCTGCTGATTGCGCACTGACTGTTTTGATGCCTCCCAGAGAGATACCCATCAGGGCGGTGCTTTTGGTGAGGAAACGCCTGCGATCTATTTTATTTTGCATATGCCCCCCTATATAGGTAATTGCGATTATTTACAAAGAAACGCAATGTAGAATGATTCTCATAGATACTCATTTGCTTGTCAAGGATAGGTGGGCTCACTTCGGAATGAGATTTTCCACCAGCTAATTAGCAAGAGTTTACTTAATGCTGTCGTTATTTTTTCAATATATTCAACGTGATATCTGTGGATCCGGAATTCTTACCTCAGCGAGATTGTAATTGTTGAGAATATCATTCTCAGCGGTCATACCATTTATATAGAGGATGTAGGCAGTCAGTGCATACGTCTCATCAGGATGTAATTTCTTCTCTCGGGTCCCGGGCTTTGTGATACTGAGGGGCATGGTCCGGTAGATTTTGTCCCAGGTATCGATAGGATAGATACGCAGGAAACCGATCAATTGCGGGGCGGAGTCTCCGACCCCATCCAGTCCATGACAATTAACACAGGACTCACGATAAATGACCGCGCCTTGTTCAGCAGTTCCACTTCCCTGGGGCAATTCATCCCCGGACGGATCCAGTGTCACGTCCAATGCCTTGATTTCTTCATCAGTGGCGGTCCGTCCCATTTTATAGTTGATACCTTGCGCAGAGGAAGTGAGGCTTATAACTATCAGTAAGGTTGTGACCAGGAACTTCATATTATTTTTAAATAACGTGTCATGTCCAGCAAGACTGGTGATTGCAATGTGGTTTACTAACGAATTTTTTCTATCGGTATTTTTACTTCAGGCAGGCTGTTGGCATCCATCACCTCATCCTCTTCTACAATGCCATTCAAGTAGAGAATGTAAGCTGTCAGAGCATAGGTTTCTTCATTACTCAATTGCATTTCCTGGACACCCACATTGGCGAGGCTCCTCGGCATTGCCCGATGAATAAAATCCCATATGGAGGTGGCAAAGGGTAAACGAGGACTGCCTTTGAGGGCATTTTGTGGTCCGTTCAATCCACCCGGTCCATGACAAAAAATGCATCGCTGGGTATAAATCACAGCACCTTCCTTAGCAGTTCCTTGCCCCTCTGGAAGCTCAGCTCCCTTGGGTCCAACAGTGTACATCAGGGCATTGACTTCATCTTCACTCAGAATCCTGCCAATACCCTTACCTGGAGTTTGTGTCAGGGCAGAGTAACTCAACATGAGAAGTATAACTGTCATCAAACCTCTGAAAAGTCCTTTCATAGTGACTATCCCTCTCCTAGAACGTCTATATAATTTAGTAGTTAATTAGATTCTTATGTGAGGATTTAGTGGTCATCTTCTTCAAAGAAAGCATGTCCCCCTGAATAATAATGGCCCAGACTCGCGGGACGTCCATTGGGATATAATTCCCGCATGGGGTTTGTAATCTCTCCATTCGCAGCGATCTTCCAACTCATAATGAACGAGTTATGCGTGTCACGCGGGACCTGGTTACAAAGTTCACCCATTACCTTGAAACATTCGGAACTGGAATCCACTCCCCAGGTGGTTTGGACTTCATCGACAGTCGGCTGAACATAGCCTTTTTCATCCGTACAGCGGGACTGGATGATGCATTCCTTACCGTCCCACTTCCAGTCCATACGAAAGCGCGTATGGGCATAGGCTAATATCGGATCCTGAAGTTTTGCGTCCTTCCACGTCTCTCCACCATCGGTGGAGACTTCGACCCTTTTAACGGTACCGCCAGTCCAGGCAAGCCCGCGAATCTCATAAAATCCGGGGCCAGGTAATTTCTGTCCACCGGACGGAAAGGTAATCACCGACCTTGCGGTGGATTCAAAACGGAAATAACGGGTCTTGTCAGTGGCCATCAGAAATCCGCGCCCATCCGGCATACGATCCTCCATATTCATGCCATCCTGACGTGTCACGTAGGTGTCATCGGTGACATACAGTTGAGTCAGCCACTTAACTAACCAACGGCCTGTGTAGCCCGGAGCTACAACTCGGGCCGGGTAACCCTGATCGATGCGAATGGATTCACCGTTCTGTGCATAGGCTGCCATGGTTATCCCATCCATTGCCTTCTCCATAGGGAAGCTGGCAACATGATTACTCGGATCTGCTGCCATGGCGATCACCCATTTTGCTCCTTTTTGTACCCCAGCCTCTTCTAGCAGGGTTTTAAATGACACGCCACTCCATTCACTGGTACTGGTACGACCATGGGTTTGCTGAACGGTTTTCGCCCCTTCCCTAAAAGCGTCACTACCGTTGGAACCGCATGTGAGAGCATATATTCCTGAAGTGGAAGGCATGCGTTTCAGATCATCCAGCGTAAACTCAATTGGATTGTCCACCATCCCAGTTATCTGCAGGCGATACTCATCTGGATTGATATCCAGCAGGACACCATTCTCATGGTCAACAACAAAATGTAATTCAGATGG
The DNA here is from genome assembly GCA_051275005.1 of Gammaproteobacteria bacterium. Lineage (GTDB taxonomy): Bacteria > Pseudomonadota > Gammaproteobacteria > Eutrophobiales > Eutrophobiaceae > Eutrophobius. The sequence continues at coordinate 16,944 of JBNMOP010000011.1, forward strand.
TGTAATGATTCCATTGAGATCCTGTAATGGTGTTAATGCCGTAGCATTAGGGTTATTGCTGGATCGGAACCGGACTCGATGAGAGTCTTCGTATTTAGATAGCAGACCACGCGCCCGAGTCTCAGTGACACTAATAACATCAGGATGCAATGCCTGCCCATATGATTTTTGAGTTAACCCCGCAGTCAAACCCAGGGCTGCACTACTTTTTAAAAACCGTCTACGACTACCCTGTTTGGTATCCATGTAAATTCCCCTTCGATACTGTTTATTTGAAAATAGACTGCGATTATTATCAGTCTAGGATCCAGGTTCGCTAGTGTCAATCATAGACTGCCCTATTACCAGTCACTTTCCATGAATTTACAATGTTCCGTAATACCCTAGATCAAGCTGGTGAGAGATAACAATATCAAAGAGTTACACCACATGAACGGGGATACACTCGGTATAATGATGACTTTAATCTTTTTCAGTGGTGGTAACTATCGAAGAATGACCTAATGCGAAAGTTATGTCCGCTGTCTGCCGATTTTCTCGGACATCATGCACCCTGAAGATACTAACTCCGGCATTTATGCCCAATGCTGTAATGGCACAGGTTGCACCACATAGCTCAGAAAAGTCCTTGTTGTTACACAGAGTATGCAAAAATCGTTTTCGGCTTGCACCAAGTAATACCCGATATCCGACTTCCACCAATTTATCTAGTTGACGGAGAATTTCCAGATTATGTTCAAACGATTTTCCAAACCCAATACCAGGATCCAGAATAATATTGTTATCTTCTACCCCCATTGCTTTTGCTTGAATTATTCTTTCGGATAAAAATGTCAGCATTTCATCTATGACATTAGAATAACTGGGATTAGTTTGCATATCTTCAGGTGTGCCTTGCATGTGCATAAGTACCAGTGGTAGTTTTTTGGATGCGGCAAGCATAAACATCTGGGCATCATCCTGGCCAGCAGAGATATCGTTTATCATACTTGCTCCTGCTTTAATTGCGGCTTCGGCCACCTCTGCCAAGGTCGTATCAATACTAATGATAATATCTGCTGGTAAGTTTTGTTTAAGGCCTTCGATGACGGGTAATACCCGTTCCATTTGCACTGATGCAGGCATTCTTTTTGCCCCGGGACGGGTTGATTCGCCACCAATATCGATAATATTGGCACCTTCCTCAACCATACGCAGCCCTTTATCGATTGCGACCTTTACATCAAGGTAATTACCCCCGTCAGAAAAGCTATCAGGGGTAATATTTAAAATCCCCATGATTTGGGGTCGCTGATTTATTTTTTTCATTGGGTCAACTGAGATGCTTTACCATTTTGTCAGTTGCCATAATTAATGCGTCTGTCATAACGGGCTGACCGGCAAGATGTCCTCCTGTATTAACAATAGTCAACTCCGATCCTGGCAAGGCTTGATGTAACTCCCATGACGCATCTACTGTACAGGTCAGATCTCTTCGACCATGGATAATTTTTATCGGTACGTCGGGGATTTTTTTAATATCGTTCAATATCTGATTTTCTTGTATAAAATATCCATGAGCACCGTAATGCGTTTCAATTCTGACCTGATTAATAATTTCAGTTACGTCATCCGGTGTAATAGACCCTTCTATATCCAATAAATATGTAACGATTGCACCTGACCAATCTGAATAATTTCTGGCGGCCTGTTGCACGATATTCAGATCGGTACTAAGTAATCGATTATAGTAAGCTGTAACCAGATCCATTTGTTCATTGACGGGGATAAATGAACGAAATTTTTCCCACAATTCCGGAAAAATTCTGTTTACACCGTCATGTGTAAACCATTGTTGGTCTCGTTTACGCGCTAGAAACGTACCACGTAATATTATACCAAGGACGATAGTTGGAAAATTTTGTGCGTAAAGTATTGCGAGTGTTGCGCCCCAGGAACCACCAAATAATAACCATTTTTTGATATTCAGTTCTTCCCTAATCAGTTCAATATCCTTTAATAAATTTTGTGTGTTATTGTTAATTATCTCACCTTTTGGTGAAGATCGATTACACCCACGTTGATCAAAATTTATTATTCGGTAATGAACCGGATCAAAGTATCGTCTATGGTTACTACTACTACCCTGACCAGGACCACCATGTAGAAATAACACTGGAATACCTGAAGGGTTACCACTCTCTTCAAAGTAAATCTCGTGCAGATCATCTACTTTATGTTGATAAAAATTATATGGTTCTATCGGAGGATAGAGGCTACGCATATGTACTCCGGGAATTATCCTACTGTTTCAGGCCACACAGCAAGGGTATCACCATCAGTAAAACGGTGGGCCTCACAATCTTCGTGATTTATCTTAATACCATTTACTAGTACCAGATTAATTTTTTCTCGGGGGATATTATATTTATCAATAATGCTATAAATGGAATCATCAACATTTATATCTATTCGAATTATATTGTCTTCTGACTCTTCAGAAAAGTATATAGTTAGCTCTCCATGATATTTGAATATTAACTGCATTGTAGCTACCTCAACATCTGGAATTTTGAAAATTCATAATGGATAAATAGTAAAAATACTTTAAAGATCTCTTATATTTGATATCTTTAACTTGTCTTTAATTCTCCGATTAATCTCGGCTGCATCATGGTAACTCATAGATAGAAGTTTTGAAATTTCGCTGGTATTCATCCCCTGAGAAAGTAATTGAAAAATTTCAATTTCCTTTTCAGTCAAAGATTGCATTAATTGATTAGTAATTTTTGTCACCCGCAAAAAATTAACTAAAATCTTTTTCTGCCTGCTCAAGCACATCGATTAACTCTTTTGCAGACTGATATCTATCTAGTGGTGACTTTGCCATGGTTTTATCAATTATTTCCTGATATTGAGATAGATTTTCAGGTAATTGTGGAATATCAGCATGTACATGCTGATAAATTAATGCTGCTGGTGTCATAGCTGTATAAGGTTTCTGGCCCGCAAGAAATTCAAATATCATAACGCCTGCGCTATATATATCGCAACGATGATCAACTGGAATCCCTTCAGCTTGCTCAGGACTCATGTAATGCGGTGTTCCTATTATTTGACCTATGGTGGTCATAGAACTACTTCCTTCAATCCTCTTTGATATTCCAAAATCAGCAATAGCAAGACTATCATCTCCTCGAAACATGATATTGGCTGGCTTCAGATCCCGATGCACAACACCTATGCTATGTATTGCATCTAAACCATAACTAACGTGCGTCATGTAATTAAGCGCAACTTCTGGTGTAAGATTGAGTTCCATTCTTTGTTTCAGATCTCCTCTGGGGAAAAATTCCATTGCAATAAATCCATAATTATTTGTCAAACCATATTCGAAAATCTTTATTACAAATGGAGTATGTAATTCAGCAATTAATTCTGCTTCCTGGAGAAAACGCGCGACAAGTTTTTCATCATTTACATCACTTAAATCAATAATTTTCAGAACTAAAGATTGAGAGTCGCCAGTTCGTTCCGCTAGATAAACCTTTGACATACCACCTTGTCCTATTAATCTTACAAAACGATAGCCCGCATTTAAATCTTGCTCTGGAACCTTTTCTTTTTCTGACTTTATTTTCTGAATTATCTGAGTAGCATCATTTAGTATTGCAACCTGCTCAATTTCCTTTTCTTCATTAAATTCTAATGCTTCATCAATTAACTCTTTCAGACGTTTGGGAGAAATATCCTTTTTATTGATATATTCTGCTGCTCCTAGCTTTACGGCCTTAACAGCAACATATTCGTCACCTTCTGCAGTCAGAATAATTGTTGGAGGAAATCCTGGTTTATTGCGAAATATCTTTAACCACTCTAGCCCGTCTTCATGTTCACCGAGCTTGTAGTCAAGTAATAAAAGATCGTATCGAGTCCAATCATAGTTATCTGGTGGTCGACCAAGCTTGTCGAATTCATATTCTTCAATGCGGTCATTTGGAAATTCTTTCTTTATATAAACTCCGAGCAACGCCCGAAAATCTACGGAATCATCAATTATGAGTATATTAAGTGCCATTTTTTTCTTAGAAATCAATTTTTGAATTTTTATATTTTAGTTAAATAGGTCTAATTGACTTCAATTTAAAGACTATCGAAGCCAATAATTAGTGTACTAAAGTGATGGGTATTAATATTTAATTAATTACTGCTTGTAATCCTTCGATTTATAATCTATTTTTCAGTCCCTTAGCCGAAATAGCTCAGTGGTAGAGCAACCGCCTTGTAAGCGGTAGGTCGTGAGTTCAAATCCCACTTTCGGCACCAATTTTTCGGAGATAAACGCGCACTCCTGATTTTTTCACAATTTCAGGTTCTATTTTGACGCAACCAAGATTGTTATCTATCTCTTGCAATGGTTTTGCCTACTATACGTCTAAATGTCATTTATAATGCTTATCTCTGACAATTAATATCTAAATATAGTCACTCATTAACCGGGAAAAGTTATGATAATACGGTTCAATAACGTGAAATACTATTACTAGTTAAATTTATCATAATTTGATTGTCATCTGGTTATATCTTCTCATCAGTCTGAAAACTATCCTTCCATTGCTGATAAGGCATGCCATATATAATTTCCCTGGCATCAGCCTCAACTAACATCACACCCTGCTCGTCCGCTGCGGCCTTATACCACTTTGCCAGACAATTTCGACAGAAACCTGCTAGATTCATGAGATCAATATTCTGAACATCTTTGTTTTCCTGTAAATGACGAACCAACATACGAAATGCGGCTGCTTCCAGCTCAACTCTGGTAGTCTGATCCATTATATCCTCCAAAACATTCTCCCGTTAATCACAAGTATAACTTAACTCCTTAAAATCATTTAAATCATTTAAATCATTTAAATCATTTAAAAAATTCAACATACTTGCTATAGATGATTTAAATTTTCCGCTATAATCAATCTCGATTTAACTGTAATTTTTTCATTATAATCATAGCTGATGAACATTAATCTGTCTTGAAAATGAATATTATGAATACAAATTATCATAATCTGACACGGTGCATTATATCATGCACTGCTATCTTTTTGATTTTGTATCCCGCCACAAAAGTATATTCCAGTCCCTATAGTCTTGAGGTTTCTAAATCATCACAAGAACTTCTTATAAAAAATGGTCAAGATATCATCAAGCGGTACAGAGTTGCATTTGGTAAAGGGGGAGGTGGCAGTAAACGTCAAGTAGGTGACAACAAGACACCTATAGGTACATATAAAATACAAGAATTACGTGAAAACAGTCGATTTCATTTTTTTATGCTAATAAATTATCCAAATACTATTGATGCATGGTACGGATATAAAAATAACCTTATAGATGCTAAAGAATTTAAAAACATCGTCAAGGCTGCAACATCCAATCTATTACCTCCGCAAGATACATCGCTTGGTGGTTATCTAGGACTACATGGTATTGGTGAAATTACTGAAGAAAAACTTTCAATCCATAATCAACATAACTGGACTGAGGGTTGTATTGCGTTGAAGAATGAAGAGATAACTGAATTACGGCAATATGTTTCTATTGGTACAACTATCCTCATTAAAGAGTAAATAATGAATATGGAATTTTCAATAATTTCACAGCAAATTCAAATTCGAGAGAAAGCATGAAAGGATATTTTCTTAATATACTAACTCTAGTATCAATTTTTTTTTCAAGTACCAGTATTAATACCCATGCAATAGAAATATTGTCTGACAGACTTGATCTCAATTGCAATCAAACTGATTCATTTATTCTTGCTTGCTCATATCGGCCACTTTTCGATGAAGAAATCATAAATATCAGTGCACGTATTCAAAATACTACTATTGAAATTGGCACCAATATCTCATACCCAAATTCCGACAGTGTGACAGCAATAATGTTTTTAGTAGATACCAGCGACCCTGGCAGACAGACTGTCATATCAAAAAATTCAGACCAAATCGGACAAATATTAAATTCAAATCAACCACATCATATTTTTGGTCTTGCCAGCTTTGATAAAGATTTATATGTCAATGTACCTTTGGGGGGAAATATTTCACGAATCAGATCTTCGTCTAGTTCATTAGAAGCAGCAGGACTTACCACTGAACTTTATCGAAATGCAATTAAAGCAATCGAATTACTAGGCCGTGCCAATGCAGATCGTAAATTACTTTTTCTTTTTTCTGACGGTCAAGCAGAAGATAAGGCCTACTATCATGAAGACGTTATCAATGTTGCTAGGGCTAACGGTATTGTAATTAACTCTCTTGGGTACCCAAGGTCAACTCCTTTATCAGTTGCATTACAAACGCTTCGACGATTAAGCGAAGAAACAGGCGGAGTTTATATTGAAGCTGATCAAAATTTTGAACTCCCATCCTCATTTATAACGAATCCATTTGCCAGTATAGACAAAGGTGGGCATTTTCTAATTAATTTAGCAACAGTTAATAACATTAATACGGATAATCCGCGTGTCGAATTGAGATTTGAAACAAGTAATGATGTGCTTCCTGCAACCGTTCCTGTGAATCTACCTCGCGCAATTGAAGCTGTAATACAACAACCAGTAATTGCATTACCACCAACTGTGCGTGAACAACTACAACCAAGTATTTCAGCAACACAAAAAGAACCAGAATATGTGGAATTCTTACTCTGGTATGGGGTACCAGTAGCTCTGATTGTGTTAATTATACTTACCCTGATTACTGTATTTCTATTATTTAAAAAACAACAACCTGATAGTAACAGGACCAGAATTGCTTATGCTGAAGTAAAACCCCTAGCCTATTTAATTACTCAAGATGAAAAGTCCAAAAGCTACCCGGTTACCAGTAGTACATGGCGTATAGGACGTAGCCTGGATAATGAGATGACCATTCCTGACAGTTCAATCTCTCGTAGACATGCAGAAATTCAGCGAGAATCAAATGGCCAATTTGTCGTATATGACAGAGGCTCATCAAATGGAGTTTATGTAAATAATAAAAAAATCTCAAAGCACTTACTTTTAGAAGGTGAGATATTAGAAATAGGCGATGTTTTTTTTAGGTTTACACAAAATCCATTGGACTATCAATATGCAGATGATACAGAAATGATGAATACCAGGGCGCCTGATCATTCTTAGCTTATCTGCTTGAAAGTGAATACGCCTGTGTCGTACCGGACCATTGAATCAAGATAGCTTCTTCACCTTTTGATGCGACATAGTCATCATCAGTGTGAAGTCCGATTATCGCAACCAGTTTATTTTTAATATAAATTAATGGAATATAGTTCCTATAGCATGATGGAATACCAGATTCCTGAAATAATTTTTTTAATTTATGGTGATGGCCACTTTTCTTTATCACATCACTTCCGCATCTGAACTTTACTGTCACCTGATTGTCGAGGCACTTGTCTGCCTTAATACCAATTCCCCGACACCTGTGAGCACTTAAACTGCCCATCGACAAAATACATTCGTTATCAAGTTGCCAGTTGATTTCTGCTTGCAAAAATCCTTGTTCTGGTAGTTTATCAGTCATAAAAATAATATCTCGATATCTCCTGACCTGAATCCCATTCCATGAAACGCATGGCTCATCTTTTGATTCTGTATGAATCACGTCGTCAAGCACTCTGGCAAACTGCGCTGCAGTTGGCGTTGGGTAATCTTGTAACTTAATCCAGTATCTAAAAACATTTGCTCCACGAATATCGCTTAACTGAGCAAGAGCAGAAACACTCAAGGTGCCGTTTTCCTTATTCAAGCAATGAACGAGATCAATACTGGCAAGCTCACCTAATAATATACTTGTATCAGCTTGTATTTTTGCACTTCTGGTTAATGTTTGTGCGACGCCAGTCCAACGTTTTTTAATCACAGGAAGCACATTATGCCTTAGGTAATTTCTATCGAATTTATAGTCCGCATTGGAATCATCTTCTATCCAAAACAATTCATGAAATTTTGCCCACTGCAATATATCCGTTCGGTTATACGCTAATAATGGACGACAGTGTGAACCTTTTCCTATACGACGAGTTAGTGGCATTGAAGCTAATCCTGATGGTCCAGCTCCTCTGAACAATTGTAACAAAAGAGTTTCAGCCATGTCGTCCTTGTGGTGTGCAGTCAGCAAGATATCATCTTCTCCAATTAATTCACTTATCGCCTGGTAACGTAATTTTCTCGACCAGGCTTCCTGGCTTTCTCCTTTAGGGGCCGCAGCATTTAATGTAATCTGATTAAATTCTATTTCAAGCTCTTGGCAGATTTTTTGACAATGCTTTACCCATAGATCAGATTGCTTACTAAGTCCATGATTGATATGTATTGCTGATATGGATACAGACAAATCGTTTTGTATTTTTGATATTAAATGAAGTAAGACATGGGAATCAACACCTCCGCTATATCCTACCCAGATCTTTTTTGTTGAGGAAGAAATGGGTAAAACAGAAATGAGGTCATCCGGTAAAATCGGCTTTACCATGGTTAATGCGTTACAGTTAGGTTAAAAATTATAATTTATTTATCAGTCCGATATACGCCATATGAGCGGATCCGGTTTTGTCTGCGACTAACTAATTCATCCGAGGACATCTGTTTAAGAGTCGATAATTCTGTTAACAGACGATGTTTCACCGAACTTGCAATATCATCATATTGCCGGTGTGCACCACCCAATGGTTCATCTATAACATAGTCAATTAACTCAGCTTCGTATAGACGTTTGGCTGTTATACCCATAGCCTCTGCGGCATCCTTAGTATTCTCAGCACTTTTCCATAATATTGATGCGCAACCTTCGGGTGAGATAACTGAATAAGTACTATATTCAAGCATCATAACGCAATCAGCCACACCAATAGCCAACGCTCCACCAGAACCGCCTTCACCAATAACAGTTGAAATTATTGGTGTTTTTAAAGAAGACATTAATCGTAGATTTTGTGCTATTGCTTCACTTTGTCCTCTTTCTTCGGCACCCACACCTGGATAGGCGCCTGGTGTATCAATAAATGTGATAATAGGTAAGTCAAACCTTTCAGCTAATTCCATAATACGCATGGCTTTACGATAACCTTCAGGTTTAGGCATACCATAGTTTCGATATATTCTATCCTGAGTGCTTCTGCCTTTTTGTTGTCCTATTACTATGATCGACTCACCATCCAGTTTAGCAATCCCTGTAATTATTGCAGGGTCATCAGCAAAACTCCTATCTCCATGCAATTCATTAAAATCTGTAAATATCCGTTCAATATAATCCAGTGTATAGGGTCGATTAGGATGGCGAGCTACCATAGAGATTTGCCATGATGTTAATGAAGAAAAAATCGATGCCGTCAGCTCATTACTCTTTATTTGTAACCGTGATATTTCATCACCTACATTGAGATCAGAATCATCATTAACATACCGAAGTTCTTCAATTTTTGCCTCTAGCTCGGCGATTGGTTGTTCAAAATCCAGAAAATTCATATGCTATTAATTCTGTCCACTAATATATTTAAATTTAGGTCTTGATGTAAAATACTTGTGCACATCCTTATATTCTACACTAATATTCTCCTTGCCAATCAGACCGATTAATTCGTCCAGTAAATTATCACTAATTTCAACACGCCAGTCATCACCTAGTGTTAAAACTCCTCGTGCTAAATCATTTTTATATTCGACAATGACATAACTTTTCTGACTTGCATAACGTGTGAGTATTTCCTTTATATTGATCATAAAATCATTCTGCATCATCTGATTATCAAGTTTTAATATCAAACTGCCGCATAATGTACGAATTTCTGTCAGCTCCATTACTTTTTCTGCTTTTATTGCTATTCCAGAGGCATAGTAATCATCCTCCACGGCTTCGCCAGAGATAATAATTAACTTATCTTTTTGTAATATTGACCTGTATTTTTCATATACATCTGAATATAGATTTACCATCATTCGGGCCGTCCTGTCATCTATCCGTAATTCAGCCATTCTGCCTCGTTGACCTGATCTGGTACGAATGTTTTCTATATAACCGGCGACCCGAACAACTCCTGGATTCATGCCATTTAGTGATGTTGTTGTAATTGAAAGAAGTTCATTTTCATATCGAGTAATCGGATGTCCCTCGAGATAAAATCCAAGTGTATCTTTTTCTGCTTTTAATCTTTCATATTCATTCAAGTCATTGGCACTTATAAATATTGAATCCACGTCTGAATTTTCATCAATTGTAGAAGTCAAATCAAGGCCAAACATATCATCCTGTCCTGCTGTAGTATTACTTGCATATTGCTCAGCTAACTGCATTGCCTTAGCTAAACTTGCGAGCATAACCCCTCTTCCCGGTCCAAGTTTATCTGCTGCTCCTGATTTAATTAAAGCCTCGACAACCCGTTTATTTACTTTTCGGGAATCTATGCGTTTACAAAAGTCAAAAAGATTACTATATCCTCCATTTTCCAGTCTTTCCTCTATTATATTTTCAATAGCTGCTTTTCCCACTCCTTTGATTGCACCTAAACCAAAGCGTACGGAATCACTACCAACAATTGTAAATTTATATTCACTATCGTTTACTGAGGGTGGGAATAAATTTAATTTCATGTGTTTAATTTCTTCACGCAAACTAACTATTTTATCCGTATTATCCATATCAGAAGATAGTACAGCCGCCATAAACGCAGAAGGATAATGTGCTTTTAACCAGGCAGTTTGGTATGCAAGTAGTGCATACGCAGCAGAATGTGATTTATTAAAACCATAGCCGGCAAATTTTTCCATAAGGTCAAAAATATATGTTGCTACTTTTTTATCCACACCATTTTTAATCGCACCCTCAACAAAAATATTTCTTTGTTCAGCCATCTCTTCAGCTTTTTTCTTACCCATTGCTCGCCTTAAAATGTCTGCAGCTCCCAGGGTATAACCAGCCAAAACCTGTGCAATCTGCATTACTTGTTCCTGATAGAGAATAACGCCATAAGTTGGTTTAAGTATCGATTCTAATGATGGATGTAAATAGTTAATTTTTGATTTACCTTGTTTTCGATCTACAAAATCATCAACCATATGCATCGGTCCAGGTCTGAATAACGCGACAATTGCAATGATGTCGTTAAATACATCAGGGTGTAGCCTGCGTATGAGCTTTTTCATTCCATCAGATTCAAGCTGAAAAACAGCTGTAGTATCCATACGTTGAATAAGTTGATATGTCTTATCATCATCAAGCGGAATATCAAGAATATTAACATTGTCGTCTTCAAGTAGTTTTTCGTTAATATCTTTTACAGCCCAATCAATTATAGTTAATGTACGTAAACCTAAAAAATCAAATTTTACCAACCCCATGGTTTCCACATCACCCATGTCTAATTGTGTAGATGTAACATTGGTCCCATGCTCACAATACAATGGCATATAGTCAGTCAAGGGTTTAGGAGCAATCACAAGACCGCCAGCATGTTTTCCAGCATTACGTGACAGACCTTCCAGTTTAAGTGCCATATCTATTAGCGATTTAACATCGTCTTCTTGTTTATATCGTTGTTTCAATAGCTGTTCTTCATCTAGTGCCCTTGCTAATGTCATATTTAAGTCAAATGGCACAAGTTTTGCGATTTGGTCTACAAATCCATATGGGTGATTAAAAACTCTTCCAACATCTCGAATTACAGCCTTTGCAGCCATTCGTCCAAAGGTAATTATTTGAGAAACGTGATCATGACCGTAATGGCCTGCAACATATTCGATAACTTCATCTCGTCTTTCCATACAAAAATCGATATCAAAATCCGGCAAAGATATTCGTTCAGGATTCAGAAATCGCTCAAATAACAAATCATAATCCAGAGGATCCAGTTCTGTTATACCTAACACGTACGCCACCAATGAACCTGCACCAGAACCACGTCCTGGACCAACAGGTATTCCTTGTTTTTTTGCCCAAGATATAAAATCTGCAACTATGAGAAAGTATCCAGAAAAGCCCATGGTTTTGATAACATCTAATTCAAGTGTGAGTCGATCTTCATATTCAGGACGATTTATTTCTTTTTTACGAAATTCATTTTTAGCATACTTTTTAAGTATCCTTACGAGACCATTATTTGCTTCACTTATTAGCCAGGTATCCTGATCGAATCCCTCTGGCACATGAAAATCTGGCAGATAATATTCTCCAAAAGTAAAATCCAGGTTACATCGTTGTGCGATATAAATAGTATTTTCTATTGCCTCTGGAATATCCTGAAATAACTCGCACATCTGCTCTGAACTTTTAAGATATTGCTGATTGGAATAATTATGTGGTCTGCGGGGATCATTTAAAGTATAACCGTGTTGAATACAGTATCTGGCTTCATGTACGTCAAAATCTGCTTCCTCCAAAAACCGCACATCATTTGTCGCAACTACAGGTATATCAAATTTTTCTGCAAGTTTAATTGCTTCATTAATATATAAGTCTTCATATTGTCTATTAGTTCGCTGTAGCTCCAGATAGAATCTGTCAGGAAAGAGTTCCATCCATTCCTTTAAGTACTGAGCAGCTGCATCATGGTTATGATTTATAATTGCTTTACCAATGTTTCCTTCTCTTCCACACGAAAGCGCAATTAGATTATTTGTGTTACCAATTAACCAGTCACGTTGTATATGTGGAACTCCCTGATGTTGTCCCTCTAGATATCCTTTGGTAAGTAACCGGGTAAGATTATGGTAACCTTCCAGATTCTGACAAAGGAGGACAATATTTGAAGACTCTCTGTCAGTTTCATTTTCATGAATTTTCAATTCAGCCCCAATAATCGATTTTACGCCTCGTTTCTCTGCCCGCTGATAAAACTTTACCAATGAGAACAGGTTACCAAATTCTGTGACAGCAATTGCAGGATTATTATTTTCTATCGAGGACTCTATCAATGGCTTTATGCGCAGCAAACCATCTATCAATGAGTATTCTGTATGCACATGCAAGTGTACGAAAGTGTTTTGCATTTTTATAATATCTAATTTCTAGCAAATATTTTTACAGAAGGCGTCGCACAGGTGCAAATGACCTTCTATGAATTTCACATATTCCAAGTTTGTTCAGTGCAATAATATGATCGCGAGTTGGATAGCCTTTGTGTTTCGCAAAGCCGTATCCCGGGTATATACAGTCAAATTCTACCATTTCTTTATCCCTGCTGACCTTGGCCAGTATGGATGCGGCACTGATGGCAGGAACTATCCGATCTCCACCGATTATAGCATCGATCCTACAGGAGACTTTCGGACATTTATTGCCGTCTACCAGTACATGTTCAGGGGTAATCTTCAGGTTTTCAATGGCAATTTTCATCGCCACAAGGCTTGCTTGAAGAATATTTATCCTGTCTATTACCAGGTGATCAACTCTGCCTATAGCCCAGGCAAGCGCATGTATCTTTATTTGTTCTGCCAGATCTTCCCTGCGTAAAGCAGATAGCTTTTTTGAATCATCAAGACCATGTATAGGTTTTCTGATATCAAGAATCACTGCTGCAGCGACGACCGGACCAGCCAATGGGCCACGTCCGGCTTCATCAACTCCTGCCATTTTAGCTGTATCACTGCATAAGGTAATAATATCAACACTCATATTTTTCCAGACAGACTAAGAATTGCATCAGCAGCGAGATTACTTGAGTCCAATTTTAATGAACGATTTATAGTATTAAACTCATTGGTTAGCATTTTTGTATCTGGTGATTCCAGCAACCTAAGAATTTCTTCCGCCATTTTTTCAGGCTTACAATCATTTTGTAAGAATTCCTGCACTATTTTCTTGCCAGCCAATAAATTTGGTAATGCAGCAAATTGAACGTTTACCATAAGGCGAATTATGATGGCACTTAGCCAATTTATTCTATAGACAACTACCATAGGCAATCCATAAAGCATTGCTTCCAGGGTAACAGTTCCAGATGTTAATAATCCAACGTCTGCAGCAGAAAGGACTTCGCGGGATTGATTAACAAATACCTTAAATCTAATACCAGGATTTTTGTCAAACAGATCATTGTATTTTTTTTCTATATTAGCAGCAGCTTCATTTGATAACATAGATGTTATAAAAAAAAGATTATTAAGTTTTTTATTACATATGCACGCTGCTTCAATTTGCAAAGTAAATAATTTTTCTATTTCTGACTTTCTACTACCAGGCATCAAGGCAATAATTTTAGCATCTAAAGGTAACCCCAAACGCTTTCTAAATTTAGTTTTATCCGCTGCATTATCAATCTGATGTGCCAAAGGATGTCCTACGTATTTAACAGGTATCTCATTTTCTTTGTATATATCTGTTTCAAATGGAAACAGTACTAACATTAAATCTGTCGATTTTTTAATTTTTTTAACGCGATATCTTCTCCACGCCCATACGGACGGACTAACATAATGTACAGTTTTTATTCCATGTTTTCGTAGAGCTCTTTCTAGACCGAGATTAAAGTCTGGCGCATCAATACCTATAAATATGTCTGGAGGGTTGGTAATAAAGTATTTTTTTAAATTGTTTCTAATACCCAATAATTCCATATATCGACCAACCACCTCAAACAATCCTAGTACAGCAAGTCTTTCATATGAGTAATGTAACTTACATCCAGCGGCTTCCATTAATGGACCACCTATACCTTCGAATATTATATTTGGTAATTTTATTGAGAGTGAGCGGATCAGATCTGCAGCCAACAAATCACCTGATGCTTCTCCGGCTACAATTCCAATGCGTAACATTTTGTATGGAACTTTGAATAACGATTTCTAGAAATACTAAATTGGATATATTTATAACGTAAAATAATATGCTTAATATCTGAATTACCGATACCAGAAAGCATTTATCTTACAATACCGCGCTTCGATGATTTAATAAATTCAAGAAACAGTGCTACATCTTCAGAATCTGCTGCAAGCCTTTCAAGTTTTTCTATAGCATCTTTTAGCAATAAACCTTCCCTGTATACAATCTTATAGGCCTTACGTAATGTATTTAGACGATCTTTATTTATTCCTTGACGTTCCAAACCCACTCGGTTTAGCCCCCCTGGTTTTGCTGTATTCCCTGACACTATAAGAAAAGGTGGAATATCCTTTACAATTACCGAAGCTATGGCTGAAAAACAATATTTACCCAATGTACAAAACTGATGAACACCGGTAAATCCACCTAGCGTTACATACTCATCAATTGTGACATGACCAGCAAGCGTTGCATTATTTGAAAAAATATTACTATTTCCTACAATACAGTCATGAGCAATATGCACATATGCCATTATCCAATTATTATTACCAATTCGAGTAATACCACCACCACCTACAGTTCCCCGATTTATTGAGCAAAATTCTCGTATAGTGTTGCTATCTCCAATATGCAGAGTTGTTTCATTCTCACCTTCGAATTTTTTATCCTGGGGATTTTCGCCGATTGAAGAAAACTGATATATCCTGTTATCTTTACCGATAGTGGTAGGACCATTTATTACTACATGAGATGCAACTGTCGTCCCATTGCCAATTACGACATCGGCACCAATTATAGAAAAAGGACCGATATCAACATTTTCTCCAATTTTTGCACTGTTATCTATAACAGCCGAGGGATGTATCAAGATTCAGGATCCGCAACAGTTGTTAATAATTCTGTATTAGCTACTTTTTTTCCATCAACGCTAGCCGTGGCAGAAAATTTCCAAATATTTCGTCGAACCGTTATAAATCTTACTTCAATAATTAATTGATCGCCTGGCTGCACAGTTTTACGAAACCGGGCCTTGTCAATTCCTACGAGATAATAAAGAACATCATCTAAATCATCTCGAGATTCTGCTCCGGATATTACACCCAGGATTGCTGCGGCCTGTGCCATAGCTTCAATTATCAAAACTCCAGGCATTAATGGCTTCTGTGGAAAGTGACCGTGAAAGAACGGTTCATTTATTGTTACATTTTTCAAAGCAGTAATCGTTTCACCAGGCACACAATCTAAAACTTTATCTAGCAAAAGAAATGGATAACGATGAGGAAGATAGTTTTTTATTTGATTAATATCTATTACTGTCATTACTATTCCGATTAAAGTTTATTTTTTGAAAGTTTGTTTTCTAATTTATTGATACGTCTAACCAATTCATCAAGATGTCTCAGTCTAGCCATATTTTTACGCCATATTTTATTTTCAGTAGTTGTCATTGAACCAGAATAGACACCAGCATGTTTAATTGAGTTAGTAACACCAGACAACCCGGTAATGATGACATCATCAGCAATGTTATTGTGTCCGGCTATACATGTTCCACCGCCTATCATACAACGTTTTCCAATAGTCACACTGCCAGCAACTGCCGCGCAGCCTGCAATAGCCGTGTGGGCTCCGATGTGTACATTATGACCAATTTGCACAAGATTATCGATTTTAACTCCTTCTTCCAAGATGGTGTTATCCAATGAACCGCGATCAATTGCTGAATTAGAACCAATCTCAACATCATCCATAATTTCTACAGTTCCTAACTGTGGAATTTTTAACCATTTACCAGCGTCATTAGCGAGGCCAAAACCATCTGATCCTATTACCACACCAGGATGTAATATGACACGATTTCCTATATAGACATCATGGCATACAGTAACGTTAGCAACCAGGTGACTTGCATTTCCAATAATTACATTGTCCTCTAAAACACAACCCGGACCTATTTGCACATTTTCTTTAATTTCAACGTTATTTCCAATATATGAGTTTGCTCCAATTAGTGCACGTGCATGTACATTTGCTGATTTTTCAATTACTGCAGATGAATGGACACCTGAAGTAAATTCTGGTTTTGGGTTTAAATGATTTACAACTTTTACGTACGCAAGATAAGGATCATTACAGATCAAGCTATTTGTTGGGCAGTAATCTACGTATTCTTTAGATATGATTACAGCTGCAGCAACTGTAGATTTTAAATAGCTAGAGTAATGTGGATTTACAAAAAAACTCAGTTGATTTATCGTAGCATTCTGAAGTGAACCTACTCCCGATATTTTACAATTAGGATCACCCTTTAACTCGGCATTTATTACCGCTGAAATTTCCCCCAGACTGAGATCCATATTTGGAGAATACGTCCTGCATACTCCTTAATTTGAAGCCTGCTTGGTCAAGTAATCTATTACAAGACTTGTCATATCCATTTTTGTACTAGCGAATATAACACCATCACTTATAACCAAATCATAATTATTTTCTCGGGCAACTATTTGAATAGCATTTACTATTTCTGTTTGAATTTTCGCAAGCTCTTCATTTCGTCTAAATGTAAGGTCTTCTCTAAATTCATCTTCGTTTCTTTTTAGGTCCCGTCTTTTATTAATTATGTCTCTTTCAAGATTACGCCTTTCAGCTTCACCCATAATTGCAGCATCTTTAGTGAGTTTTTCTTCTAAAATTTGCAAAGCACTCGATTCTTCTACTATTTGTTTATTTCTTGGTGAGAATTCATTTTCTATTAATGCTGTTGTTTTACGTGCCTGAGGTGATTGTTCAAGAATCATAACAGCATTAACGACACCTACTTTATAGTCATCAGCGTTGACCACCACTGCATAGATATTTGCCACACAAAAAATAATTGTTGTAATCAAGTAACGGTTAAATCTGCTCACATTTATACTCCATATATTAATAACTAAAAATTTGTACCGATATTAAATTGAAATTGTTCAGTTTGATCACCTAGCTTATTATTAATAGGGGTTGATAAACTGAAGCTCATAACACCTAATGGTGAAATCCACACAGCCCCCAAACCTGTTGATCCTCTCATATTAGCCAGGTCAAACCGATTTGCTTCTCTACAAAATGGTATGGGATCTGCAACGACCTTTCGACCAAATGTAATACTGTTATTTACATCTCTTACTATACCTCCACCACTACAATACACATTACCAGCATCCACAAAGGCTGAAAACTGAAATTGATCAAATTGTTCCAAAAATGGAATCGGAATTATCACTTCTGCGCCAGTTATTATCTTGACATTTCCTCCCAGCGGCTGAAGAAAATTATCTAACGGCCCCAGAGTATTTTCTCTATAACCCCGAACCGATCTAGGCCCGCCTCCATAATAATTCTCAAAAAACGGTAACTGATCATTCCCTAAAAACCCGTCACCATATCCCATATCGGCCTTTAGTGCGAATATAAAGCCTTTACCGATTGGTTTAAACCACTGACCTCGATAGGATAATTTATAAAATTCCAGGGAATTACCTATGGTTGGTAAGGACATTTCTCCTACAATTGTAAGAAACATACCATTATCGGGAAAAATTGTCCTATTCCGCGTATCGTAGGCAAAACCGGCACTTGCCCTTAATATATCAAATTGGTTACCTTTACTGCGAATAAAATCCCCTACCTGCCTGGAAAAAAAACCATCTTCAGAAAGCCTGGTGTTTTCATACCCTAGTGAAGTATTGATAGAATTATATTCTGAAATGGGAAAACTAAAATTGACACTACCACCAAATACACGACTATCGAATGCCGTCAAATTGGCCTGTCTACCACTGGTTTCTGAATAATTTACGGAATACCCTCGACTAATGCCATCATCAGTAAAATAGGGGTTTTGATATCCCAGGCTAAACGTTCGTTGAAAACTACTGTTATTGAATGCAAAAGAAGCTCTATTTCCACTCCCAAACAGATTGTTTTGAGAGATACTTGTAGAGATAATTAACCCATCTAATTGTGAGTAACCCAATCCCGCAGTAAAGGTACCAAATGGTCGTTCTTCAACTGTATATTCTACATCTACCTGATCAGCTGAACCAGGAACGGCAGGTGTTTCAGTATTGACCTCTCCAAAATAACCCAGACGCTGTAATCGAATTTTACCTCGTTCAACCTGCGGTGTAGATATCCAGCCTGCCTCTTGTTGACGCATTTCACGCCGCAACACATCATCCCTGGTACGAATGTTACCGGTAAAATTTACTCGCCTGACATAGATACGTTTGCCCGGGTCTATAAAAAATGTAATCGCTACCGTATTATTTTCATCATTCAGTTCAGGTACCGCATTTACATTTGCAAAGGCATATCCCTCTGCCCCCACTCGATTAGTTAATCGAGTACTAGAGTCAGTCATTTGTTTTCGAGAAAACAATTCACCCTGATATACACTTATAAACCTGAAGAGATCCTCTTCATCGACAATTAAATCACCTGAAAGCTTTACTTCCGATACAGTATATTGCTCACCTTCATTAACATTAAGCGTGACATATATATCTTTTTTGTCTGGTGTAATTGTTACCTGTGTTGATTCTAGATCAAAATTTATATAGCCCTTATCCTGATAAAATGATTGGAGAGTTTCGATATCGCCACCTAGCTTTTGCCTTGAGTATCGATCTCCTTTTGATAGTAAAGTTCTCCATGAAGATGCAGCTAATTCGAAATCTTCCAGCAAATCTTTTTGAGTAAAAGCCTGATTACCTACGACGTTAATCTGTTTAATGCCAGCAGCATCACCTTCAGAAATATTTACCGATACTGCAACACGATTATTAGGTAGCGTTTCAACATCAGAGGTAATTCTTACACCGTATTTACCGTTTGCAAAATACTGTCTTTCCAATTCTGTTTGTAGTTTCTCTAATTGAGATTTATCATATACCTGACCTTCAACAAAACCTGCTTCTTCTAATCCCTCCATAAGATTTACAGTTGTAATATCCTTGTTTCCATCAATCTCTAAACTACCAATTGTTGCACGCTCAACAACTGTTACCAAAAGAATATTACCCTCTCGTTTCAATACAACATCATCAAAAAACCCTGTCCTGAACAATCCTCTTAACGATTCTGATGAGCGCGCATCATTAAATACATCCCCTATTTTAACCGGCAAGTAATTAAAAATTGTCCCCGGGGTTAAGCGTTGCACGCCTGATACTTGAATATCTTCGATTATGAACTCTTCAATTGCGTGAACATTTGATAGAACGCCAATCAATAAATATATAAATATATTTTTATAGATTAAATTCATTGATTTTTTATTAATTATGCATAATGAAATGAGTTAGCCAATAGTCCTTAATATATCATTGTATAGGGCAATCCCCATGAGACCGAGTAATAATACCAGACCAAGTTGCTGCCCCATAACCTGAAATGATTCTGATACAGGACTACCTTTGATGCCTTCTATCAAATAGTAAAACGCATGACCACCGTCCAGCAAGGGTATTGGTAATAAATTTAGTACTCCCAGGCTAATACTTACAATTGCTAAAAAACCAAAAAATGCGACAATACCCATCTCGGCTGTATCACCAGCATATTTAGCAATAGTAATAGGTCCACTTAGATTCTTAACTGAGGCTTCACCAACAATCATTTTACCTAAAATTCTTAGCGTCATCAGAGACATTTCATAGGTTCGAGCTACAGCCTTTTTTAATGCGGGTAATAGTGTGTAGCTCTCTAAAGTGTAGAATGAAGCATCTGGCTCAAAATTATTATCAAATGCTGCACCTATCCTACCGATCACCTCCCCTGACTCGCGCGTGTAAGCCTCAGGTATAACACTAATCGTCCTTGTATTCCCGTCTCTCTCGATTTTAACATTCATGGCTACTTGAGGACGAGATCGAACGTATTCAACCCATTCCACCCATCCGACGATGAGATTATTATCTACTCCGATCACTAAATCACCGGATTGTAGTCCGGCTCTTTCTGCAGCTCCACCTGCAATTAGCTCTCCTAATTTAGCCGGATATTCAGGCACCCTGGGTTTGATACCTAGCTGTCCTAATAAACTGCCACTTGCCATATCATCAATTGATATGAGGGATAAATCCAAATCAATATATTTTTGTGAATTTGCTTCATTCATTACTTTCACTGTCACGTCTTTTGCATCGACAATGTTTGGTACTGTTCGGTCTATCACAGAAGTCCAGGTACTGGTCTTTACGCCATCGACTTCCAGTATTTGATGTCCGGCTACAAAACCTGACTGCATAGCGATTGATCCTGGCTCCACTTCATCAATAACTGGTTTTAATCCTGTAATTCCAATCATATATATTAACCAGTAGGCTAATATGGCGAAGATAAAATTAAAAAAGGGACCAGCAAGAACAATAGCTAATCTTTGATGTAACGGCTTTGAATTAAATGCAAATTGTGTTTCATCTTTAGAGACATTCCCTTCCCTCTCATCCAGCATCTTGACATAGCCACCTATTGGCAATGCTGCCAATACAAATTCAGTTTCGTCTGCAGCAAATTCACGTTGTTTAAATAATTTATTATACGAACTTAATTTCCATGGTGAATGGGTAAAGCCCAAATGCCAGAATGGCTGCATAAAATCAAATCGCCAGAAGGCTTTGCCAAAACCAACAGAAAACTTCAATATTTTAACATTACATTTTCGGGCAACCCAATAATGACCATACTCATGGAATGTTATTAAAATTCCTAATGCTAGTATAAAAGCAATAATTGATTGAATGAAGTCGATCACACTGCTAATTCTCTAATAATTTGTCTCGAATATTCTCTTGTCAGATGGTCTGCCTCAAGTATGACATCAATATTATCTGCATTGACTGAATCAATATTGCTAAGTGACTTTTCGACAATATTTGCAATGTCTGTAAATTTAATTTTGCCCTCAAGAAATTCTGATACCGCAACTTCATTTGCTGCATTTAATATTGTTGTTGACGTACCGCCTACTGACATTGCTTCAGCAGCAAGACCTAAACAAGGAAATCGTTCAACATCGACATTTTCAAAATCAAGCCTGGCAATATCAAACAGGTTAAGTGGTTTTACGCCAGAGGTTATCCGTTCAGGCCAAGCTAATGCATGTGCTATTGGTGTGCGCATATCTGGATTTCCTAGTTGTGCCAGAACCGAACCATCTTCATATTCAACAAGAGAGTGGATCACACTTTGAGGATGAATGACTACCTGTATTTGCTCTGGATTCGCATTATATAACCAGCATGCTTCTATAATTTCCAGACCTTTATTCATCATTGTTGCCGAATCGACTGAAATCTTTTTACCCATGTCCCAATTAGGATGGTCACAAGCCTGTTGCGGCGTAACCTTCTCCAATTCATGTAGCGCAGTTTGTCGAAATGGTCCTCCTGATGCGGTTATTAATATTCTGGTAACGCCAACTTGATCCAGACCATTATGAAAGTCAGATGGCATACACTGAAACAAAGCGTTATGTTCGCTATCTATCGGCAATAATTCAGCACCATTTTGATGAACTGCATCCATAAAAAGTTTTCCTGACATTACTAATGATTCTTTATTGGCTAATAGCACTCTCTTTCCTGCGTGTGCAGCAGCAAGTGTAGGCAACAAACCTGCAGCACCAACTATTGCAGCCATTACATAATCTGTATCAGTATGGCTGGCTACATAGGTAAGACCTTCAACACCGGAAAAGATTTCAATATCCGGCGCAAGATTAGACAATGATAATCGTAATTTATTTGCAGAATCTTCATTTGCCATCACCGCATATCTGGGTTTATAGCGTATGCACTGCTCGGAAAGCTGTTCAATGTTAGTATTGGCGGTTAAAGCAAATACATCATATTTATCAGTATGTTGCGCGATCACATTGAGGGTGCTAATACCTATACTTCCTGTTGATCCTAATATCGTTACACTCTTCACGACCAAGCACCTGTTAATAGCATCGTAGTAAGAAAAAATGGTGCTGCTGCACTAAGACTATCGATGCGATCCAATACTCCACCATGACCAGGAAGAAGATTTCCACTATCTTTGAGATTGACACGTCGTTTCATGAGACTTTCAAATAAATCCCCAATAATTGAGACCATTACTGTCAGACTTGTTAAGGTTAAAAATATAATAATATCATAAACATGCAATTGTGTTTTTATACCAAAAATCAATGCGAGAAAGAAACACGCTATAATTCCTCCTATTGCTCCTTGCCAGGTTTTACCTGGGCTAATAGTGGGAGATAACTTTTTATTCCCCCATTTTCGACCTGTAAAATAGGCTGAAATATCCGCTGTCCAAATTAATAATAGGAGAAAAATCAACTGCATAGGTCCATCACCGGCAGTGCGGCCATGAATTAAAATAATACTCTGCCACGCCGGGACTAAAACTAACAAACCTATAAATAATGTGATTAAGGTGGACTTTGTAAAGGTATATAATTTTTTTTCCACAGCAACTATTGATGCGAAAGCGATCAACCACCACAGGGCCCCTATATAGGTAACAAATATTGACCATGGTTCTTCTTTAAAATAAAAACTTACTGATAAGGCAACTACTACAACTGCAACATAGCAAATGCGAAATATAACACGTTTAATCTCAGCAAATTTCGTCCATTCCCATGCACCAATCGAAACAATAACCCCCAAAAAAGCAGCCAATCCAGATGTCTTAATATACAATACCCCTATTAGCATAACAGGGACGAGTAGTAGAGCAGTTAAAACCCGTTGCTTGAGCATTTAACTAATCCTTAACCTGTTCATCAGTACGACCAAACCTACGTTGCCTACCTTCATACCATTGCATAGATTCATCAAAATGATTTTCATTAAAATCAGGCCAAAGCACATCACAAAAATAAAGTTCTGAATAGGCACACTGCCAAAGCAGGAAATTACTAATTCTTTGCTCTCCACCTGTACGAATAAATAGATCAGGCTCTGGCAGCCCATATAATGATAGATGTGATGTAATCATTGATTCGTCAACATCACTGCTTGTAAGCTCACCTTGGCAGGCCTTACTTACAATTTTTTTACATGCATCAGTAATATCCCAACGACCACCATAATTTGCAGCTATTACTAGTTGTAGTCCGGAATTTAATGCCGTGTCTTCTTCAGTAGAATTAATCATGTCCACTAACTTTTTGGAGAATCCTGTGCGTTCACCGATAAAGGTTAGAGCAACATTATTCTTGTGAAGCTCATCAACTTCATTTCGCAAAGAAGTCAGAAATAATTTCATTAACAAATCAACTTCTTGTGGCGGTCTTTTCCAATTCTCACTACTGAAAGCAAATACTGTCAAAACTTTTATTTTACGTCTGACACTATGTTGAACTATATTACGGAGAGTAGTAACACCAGATTTATGTCCTGCAATACGGGACAATCCACGTTGAGTTGCCCACCTACCATTTCCATCCATTATGATAGCTATATGTTTTGGGATATTGTTTGATTGATCCATGGAAAACACCTGGGAGTCAGAATTTTCCTAAATTAATACACAACTTAATTATTTATTCTTAACGGAGTTTTTAAATCTCCATTAATTCACTTTCCTTGGTACCTAGTAATTTATCAATTGTACTAATATTTGTATCTGTAAGCTTTTGCACTCGCTCTTCTGCACGCCTTTCATCATCTTCTGAAATTTCTTTTTCCTTTACAAGATCCTTTAAATGGTTGTTTGCATCTCGTCTGATATTTCGTATTGATACTTTTCCTTTTTCTACTTCAGTACGAACAACTTTAATTAATTCTTTGCGCCGTTCTTCAGTTAAAGCAGGTAAGGGTACTTTAAGAGATTCACCTACAGATTGTGGGTTTAAACCAAGATCAGATGTCATAATTGCTTTTTCTACAGCAGATATAGCATTTTTGTCCCAAACTGATACATTTAATGTACGTGCATCAACTACTGAAATTGAGGCAACCTGGTTTAGTGGGACATCGCCATCATAGTAAGGAACAATAATATGTTCCAACAATGAAGGATGGGCACGCCCAGAACGTATCTTGGACAACTCATTTTTCATAGTCTCCAGGCTCTTATTCATTCGTTTTTCCGCATCACGAATAATATCTTCAGTCATGCTAATCCTCCAGATCGGCCAAATCAATTAACATTGAATATAAAAAACTATACTTCCAAATAATAAGATTTATATCTAAATTAGACATATCCCTTATTACAAATTCGTTAAAATTAATAAAAAAATATACTTATACACAACTATTAATTCAGGATACCAGAGTGCCTTCATCTAGACCTTTTGCTGCACGCATAAGTGCACCTGATTTCAACATGTCTAGTACCCTTAAAGGCATTTTGTTATCACGACAAAGTACCACGGCTGTAGTGTCCATTACTTCAAGTTTCCTTTCGATGATATCGTCATACCCTAATGTCTGATACCTTTCTGCATTTTGATGTTTAACTGGATCAGCAGAATAAACACCATCTACTTTTGTTGCCTTAATTAAAAGATCTGCATTAATTTCGACTGCGCGCAGACTAGCTGCTGAGTCAGTGGTGAAAAAGGGGTTGCCTGTTCCTGCGGCAAAAATAACAACCCGTTTTTTTTCTAGATGTCTGATTGCTCGACGTCGAATAAAATCTTCACACACCTGGTTAATTTTTATTGCAGACATTACTCTGGCATACAATCCAATCCGCTCCAGGGCATCTTGCATTGCAAGAGAATTTATTATTGTTGCGATCATTCCCATTTGATCTGCGGTAACTCGATCTATACCTGATGCGGCAAGTCCTGATCCACGAAAATAGTTACCAGCTCCAATAACTATTGCTACTTCAACGCCAACTAATTTCAAGTCTTTAATTTCGTCTGCAATTCTATTCAAAACTAGCGGGTCAATTCCATGATTAACATTACCCATTAGGGCTTCGCCGCTGAGCTTGAGTAAAATTCTTTTATATCTTATTTCTGACAATGACTCTGACAATTATATTACCCTGTTAGTAAGTTATTATGAACCTTTTGCTTGCGCTAATACTTCTGCAACAAAATTGTCTTCTTTCTTCTCTATACCTTCTCCTACTTCATATCGAGCAAAGAAGTTTACACTGGCATTTTGTGATGCAAGTAATTTCTCAATGGTAATATCAGGATCTTTAACAAAGGGTTGTCCAAGTAATGTAACTTCTTTAAGAAATTTATTAATTTTACCTGCTACCATTTTTTCAATAATTTCCTCAGGTTTTCCACTCTCACTAGCCTGAGCCTTAAATACGGCTTTTTCCTGTTCAAGGATTGCTTCTGAGACTTCACTTTCAGTAATACAGACTGGTTTACTTGCTGCAATATGCATCGCTAAATCTTTTGCAAGACTGTCATCACCTCCGCTAAGTCCAACGACAACACCAATTCTAACGCCATGAAGATAACTACCAATATTATCAGTATTTTCAATAATGCTAAATCTTCTGACTGAAATGTTTTCGCCAATCTTTGCAACAAGTTCAGATCTTGCCTCTTCAACTGACAGACCACTCGTTTCATGTAATGTAAGATTGAGCAGGTCATCCACATTACCAGGCTTGTCTGCAAGTACTGTATCTGCAATGGCATTTGCAAATCGACCAAAATTGTCGTCCTTTGCAACGAAATCTGTTTCACAGTTTATTTCAAGAATAACAGAGTGTTTATTATCTTCAGACTGACGAATTATAATAACGCCCTCAGCAGCAACACGCCCTGCTTTCTTGGCAGCCTTGGCAACCCCTGACTTACGCATATTGTCAATAGCGGTATCAATATTTCCATCAGTTTCCAGAAGCGCCTTTTTACAATCCATCATTCCGGCACCTGTCTGCTCCCTCAACTCTTTAACTAATGCTGCTGTAATTCCCATTTTTTAGTCCTATCTAACTGGCTAAATTATTATCAGATTATTTATGCGGTTTTCTTTTTAGTTGTTTTCTTTGCGACAGTTTTCTTTTTTGCTACTTTTTTAGCAACAGTCTTTTTCTTCGTTACTTTTTTCTTTACTGCAGGCTCCGCTGCCGCCTCCGCTGCCGCCTCAACTACAGGCTCAGCTGCCGCCTCAACTACAGGCTCGGCTGCCGCCTCAGCTACAGGCTCGGCTGCCGCCTCAGCTACAGGCTCGGCTGCCGCCTCAGCTACAGGCTCGGCTGCCGCCTCAGCTACAGGCTCGGCTGCCGCCTCAGCTACAGGCTCAGCTACAGGTTTGGCTGCCACTACTTTCTTTTTTACAATCTTCTTTTTTGTCTGTATTTTTGATTTCTTGGACTCATTTTCAACCACCGGTGCGCCAGCTTCATCAAGTTCAATAAAATCATTCTCATCACCACTATCCCCCAAATGTGCAACTGATTCTTTGGCTTCTAAGACAGCATCTGCAATCACTTTACAATACAATCGAATTGAACGAATCGCATCATCATTTCCTGGGATCACATAATCAATCCCTTTTGGATCATTATTACTGTCAACAACCCCTATTACTGGAATTCCCAGCTTTACTGCTTCAGTTATTGCTATATCTTCATATCCAACATCGATTACAAACATGACGTCAGGGATACCTGGCATATTTTTAATCCCAGACAAATTAGCGTGTAATTTATCTTGCTCACGTTTCAATAACAGGGCTTCTTTTTTACTGATTTTCTCCATGCTACCGTCAGAGACCATGGCTTCAAGTACCTTAAGACGATTGATGGATTGTTTGACGGTTTTAAAATTAGTTAATAATCCACCTAACCAACGTCGATTTATATATGGCATTTCACAACGGGTTGCCTCTTCCATAATAATTTTTTGTGCAGCTCGCTTGGTTCCAACAAACAAGATATTGCCCTTTTTTGAGGCTATCTTACTGGCAAAATTTATGGCATCGTTGATTAGTGGTAACGTTTGTTCGAGATTTATGATATGGATTCTGTTACGTTGACCGTACAGATAGGTTCCCATTTTAGGGTTCCAGAAGCGAGTTTGGTGGCCAAAATGAACGCCAGCTTCCAGCATTTCACGCATTGTGACAGTTGACATGACTATTTCTCCTTCAGGGTTAAGCCTCCGCACATTTCGTATAATGACCTGATTCGATTGTTTCCGACTCAGGCACCCAATATACGAGTTAGTCTGTGCGTGTGATGTTTAAGATTGCCTTATTAGCGGGCGCTTTATACCATAGACTGAGGCAATCAACAAATCCTTCTTTAGAAAACAACGGATTATAATTGGAATATTTATGGCAGTTTCGATAAAAAACATTGATGAAATTGAAAAAATGCGCATTGCAGGTCGCCTGGCATCCGAGGTACTGCAAATGATAGAAGAACACGTTAAACCCGGAATTAGTACAAATCAACTGGATAGAATTTGTCACGACTACATAGTCAGTGTACAAAATGCTATTCCCGCTCCACTAAATTACAAAGGATTTCCCAAGTCAATCTGTACTTCAGTGAATCATGTCGTATGTCATGGTATTCCCGGAGATAAAAAACTGAAAGAAGGAGATATTATAAATATTGATGTCACTGTAATTAAAGATGAATATCATGGTGATACCAGCAAGATGTTTTTCGTTGGCGAACCCTCAATTCTCGCAAAACGATTAGTGGAAATTACCTATGAATGCATGAGTATGGGTATTAAATTAGTTAAACCTGGTGTGCGCCTTGGTACTATCGGCCATACAATACAAAAACACGCAGAAAATGCTAACTATACCGTTGTCAGGGAATATTGTGGTCATGGTATTGGAAGGCAGTTTCATGAGGATCCGCAGGTACTACACTACGGTGATACGGATACCGGTATAGAACTCGTGTCAGGTATGATTTTTACTATAGAGCCAATGATCAATGCAGGTAACCGTCAGGTCAAACTATTACAGGATGACTGGACAGTCATTACAAAAGACCGTTCATTATCAGCACAATGGGAACACACAATTCTGGTAACTGATAATGGTTATGAGGTGTTAACTAAACGACCTGATGAAAGGTATTAACTGATGTCAGCTGAAGATGTCGGACAAAATATATTAATTAACGCTGAGCAATTCAAGCTAGCAACAGAATCAGATTCGACTGCATTAAAATTATTCAAAAAAATTATTAAAGATGGCACGAATAATATAAATGAAAAATTTGACCCAAACGGATCTGTTTGCGCACTTTTAAATGAAAGATCAAACTTTATTGACCAGGTACTTACCGCTGCATGGAAACTTAAGATCAAAACGGAGTTATTATCTCTGGTAGCAGTAGGTGGGTATGGTCGCTGCGAATTGCATCCGAAATCAGATATTGATCTTATGATCATTCAACCCTGGAGAATCAAGCCTGACATAAAAACGCAAATAGAAGACTTCCTGAAATTTTTATGGGATATCGGTTTGGAAGTTGGACATAGTGTCCGAACAGTGGCGGACTGCGCCAGAGAGGCAAAAGCGGATATCACTGTAGCAACCAACATTATGGAATCCCGATTATTGATCGGGCGTGAAGATTTATATCTGGCGATGAAGAACGCCACTGGTCCAAATAAAATCTGGCCTACACGAAAATTTTTTGAATCTAAGTTAAATGAGCAGATAAACAGACATCTGCGTTTCAATGATACAGATCATAATCTTGAACCCAATATTAAAGAAGGCCCTGGAGGATTAAGAGACATTCAGATGATTGGATGGGTCGCAAAAAGACACTTCAATGTTCAAAACCTACATGACCTCATAGAACATAATTTCCTAACGCAGGAAGAATACGTGTTACTCAATGAAGGTAATGAATTCCTGTGCCGAGTACGTTTCGCATTGCATCTAATTACAGATAGACGTGAAGACAGACTATTATTTGATCATCAACGTAATGTTGCAGAAAAATTCGGTTTCAAATCGAAAGATAATTCTGCCATAGAAAGTTTCATGAAACTTTTTTACTCTACCATATCTGAATTAAGTCGCTTGAATGAAATGTTATTACAACATTTCCAGGAAGTTATAATCTATGCCAAAAGGAAAGAAAAAATTATTCCTATTAATAAACGATTTCAAATCAGGAATGACTTTCTAGAGGCTCGCCACAAAAACACCTTCAAAAATTATTCTTTTGCATTACTAGAATTATTCCTGTTAAAACAGCAAAATCCAAAAATTGTTGGCGTCCGTGCCAGTACCATACGCATGGTCAGAGAATCACTATATTTAATTGATGATGATTTCAGAAACGATATTCGAAACAGAAGCCTGTTTATGGAAATAATCAGGCAACCTCGCCTCGTT
>JBNMOP010000012.1:0-45455 GCA_051275005.1 Gammaproteobacteria bacterium
CGGGGGCACCTATCTGACCCACAGGTTTAAAACCTAATGTCTTAGCGATGTCACCCGACCGCGTTATTGAGTTATCATGATATCTCAACGACAGTGATAAGATACGAGGTCTTGAATTTTGAATTTCAAGATTATGATGTGGAGACTTGTATTAATCCGCAATAACCAGCAATGAATTATCAACCGCCACACCAATCACTAATAAAACCGCATAGTCTAGCTTATTACAACCCTCCACTGCGGGCATAGGACCTCCTGGCGTAACGGGAAAATCAGTTTGCTGCGCACTGGTTGGTGAACAAGAATTATCACTCGTCAGAGGTGTGTATTTGGCAGAGCGGCATGCAAGGTGTGTCACATCATAAAGCGTTGCACCATTGTCGAGTTCCCAACGTTGGTTGCCATCTTTATCCATGGGGTGAATAGTAAGCACCGCCGTCATTTCGCGGTCACCCGTGACCATATATTTACCCGTAGCGAGGGGGAATTCTGGTTTCTCCATAATTAAACCATGTTCCTCTAACCACCAATCATTGCTATCGAATTTCCACTTAGCTGGGGCAATATCCCCTGCGGCCTTCATCCGCTCATAGTTGCTCAATCGCACTCCTCGCGGGCCAGGATCAAGCGGCCACAGTCCCCATGATTGTGCATTGCTCCCAGAGGTCGCACCTGGCTCACCTAACGCCGCAATGAACTGCGTCCGTATGCGTTTGAACTTCGTTTGGTCGTCGCCTATAGCCTGAGCCGAGTGACCCAAAGTAACGATAAGAATAAGTAATGCCATTGCATGGAGTGAGTATTTCATTAGACGCGACGTCTTGTGCTGGGCAGCCGACACAGTAGTTCGTTGTGTAATGGAATTTTCTCCATAGGGTATTCGTTCTAAAGTCATATTCCTGTTAGAAGATTGTCTTTTCATAATTATGTCCAGAAAATTTTTTCTATGATGGCATATCATAGTAATTCCTTAATGGTCAAAATACGAGTGTATTCGCGGGAACTGATTAATTAAGCAGCAATTAACCAGTGACAATCGATAAATATTAACTGCCTTTCTCTTTACCGCCAAAGGCTTCCAGCAGTTCTTCAATTAAAGAATCTAGTTGTAATGTCATCACAGCAAAATCCTGATCGAATTGCGAGACGTAATCATCCACCTCGGTGACTGCCTCTTCTTGTATGGAATCTTCAAATCGTAATCTTTTTAAACTGAAGTCCTCTGCAAGGACAAAGCGAATCGCAAGTTTCCAGATTATGGCAAGTTGAATGACACGTTTACCCGCCTTGAGATGACTCATTATCTCATCACTCTCCAGGTCCTGATTCTTGCAGCGTATAGTATTATTACTTTCCAGGGGATTACGTAGCTCACACTCATGATCCAACTCAAATCCTTTGGGTATCCGTTGTTTTAACCAATGGGTCATGATGTCTGACGGATCGCCATGGCAGGTTAACGGGATAACCGGCAGTTCCCCAAGGGAAAAACGTAAATAATCCAGAAACTCCTCTGCCTTAGTGGCACTTACTGCGTCGATGAGTAAGAGATTCTTTTCGGGGGCAAAGTAGGCATA
Source organism: Gammaproteobacteria bacterium (assembly GCA_051275005.1). Taxonomy (GTDB): domain Bacteria; phylum Pseudomonadota; class Gammaproteobacteria; order Eutrophobiales; family Eutrophobiaceae; genus Eutrophobius. The sequence continues at coordinate 1,578 of JBNMOP010000012.1, forward strand.
AGTCTGGGACGAGCGTGTAAGGGCCCGTGGTAACAAAGTATGAATCACATCATCCTTGATATTACGTTTCTCCTTGCGATAAATACTACGATCTTGCTTGTCTTCCAGTTCCTGGATTTTTTCCTCCACCATCTCGTTGATGGCGGCAGGAGGAAGTATCTTTTCCTGTTTACGGGCGCATATCATGGTGTATCCGCCACCGCTATGGGTATAGAGTTCGCTGTGTTTGCCTAATGGAGGCACCCATCCATAGCGAGAGAATTCAAGATTATTACAAGGTCGATAACACTGTTCAGCCAATTTCGATTCAAGTAATTCGTTAGAAGTATCGATTTTTTTGGTGAGTCGATAGATACGAAGATTTTTAAACCACATAAGATCCCTTTATGAAAAAAAGGACGCATTATGGCAGATGCGCGAGTAAGGATACAACCGAGATATAGCTTTCAGTCAGGGATAGCGCTGGTAATGAGAATTAGTGTGTGGATTACTCAGTAAATCTCCACAGCCAGGTCTATTAACTGATGTGGATATACGTCATGTAGAACTTCCAATAATTAATATTCGCGTATGATTTCTACGATTTGCACTTTATATGAGGTATACCACTTTTCCTTGCCCAATCGCTGTGCGATTTGATGGACGTCATCAGTTTTCCACTTTTTTATGTCATCCAGGCTGTTCCAGTAAGAAATGGTAATTTCATTTGTGCCTTCGGTTGCAGAGGTAATATCAATACAACCATACTGATCTTTAGCTAGATGCCGCAGTGTCTCAACCATATCAAAATATTGCTGATCAACTTCATTAATCTCTGCTTTGAATATTACGGCGTACATAGTTTACTTTACTCTCTCTCGTAACTTTTGATGATCTCTTTTTCTTCACTGGCATCCTTCATCCATTCTTTTATAGCATCAAGTCCTAAAATATGTTCCATATATTCACGCGATGAATCTCCTACATCTATCCCATAACTTGAAAACCGTAGAACAACGGGTGCATACATTGCATCAGCAATACTAAACGATCCAAATAAATAATCACTATCGCTACCATAACGAGTTCGGCAATCACTCCAGATTTCTTCTATTCGGCGAATATCTTCTTGTAACTCTGGCGTTATTTGACCATATTTTGTTCGCAACCGGCAATTCATAGGCAATAAATTTCTGATTTCAAAAAAGCCTGAATGCATTTCATTACTAATGGATCTTGCGTGTGCTTTACTCACCACATCATTGGGCCAAAGGTCAAAATTCGGATAGTGGTCTGCAAGATATTCACATATTGCCAGCGAATCCCAACACGTCACATCATTATGTTTAAGTACCGGAACCTTACAGACGGGGGAATAAGTCATTAGCTTTTCTTTCCAGCCTGGCAGGTACAGCGGGATCCGTATTTCTTCAAAGGGAATGTCAAAGACCTTCAGTAGCAACCATGGTCTAAGTGACCAGGATGAATAATTTTTGTTGCCAATGACTAATATTGGATTCATAGTTTAATCTTGGTGAATCTCTCCACACTCAGGGCCATAGAAAATTACCCATACTGTCAGATCATCAGTAAAATTCTCAAATCGATGCTCTACCCCTGCAGGGACATTAATAAATGAACCCGGCTCAACAGAGTGATTCTTTTCACCATCAAAAAATTCACCATGACCTTTAGTGACGAGATAAATCTCATCTCGAGAATGAGGTTTTTGAGGGTCACGACCCTTGGGGAGATACAATTCTGCCTCCATAGAACCGTGTTTTAAAACAGGAATTGCTAAATTACCTTCTGGTGCTGGTCCCATTTGCAATGCATCTCCTAATTTGATGCATGTTGCTAGTTTATGTTTTTCCATATCGCTGTTTTACCGCTTAAAAAGAAACTTCCATCACTGTAACAGGCGTATCGTGATATTCCTCCCTGGAAAACGTAGTCCAACCCAACCTCTCATAAAACTGTTCCTGATCTGGAGTAAAAAGATATAGTTTCTTTATATCTGCCTCACCAGCCATCTGCATTACATGACGTACTAACTGTGTTCCTATCCCCAGATTTCTAAATTGTGGTGCAACAAACACACCTGCCAACCAGGGTGAATATTCTAATCTGCTTTGCATATCATGCTTTACGATAGACGCTGATCCTGCCAACGCATTTTTCTGTTTATAAATATAGGTTGTAGGGATAAGTTCATCCCCTAAAAAAGTCTGCATTTTTTCGATGCGCTTTTGCACTGAACCGCCAGGATTGAGATATGACCACTCGGCATGATGCCATTCTGCCAAGGTTGGGATATGTTCTGGTTCTTCTGTTAGATTAAATATACTCACAACAAATACAATTTATTATTATTGATAACATACTCGTACTCAGCGACAGGTTCCCCGGATTTGATATAACCGCGAGGGTTCTCCCTCGTAAATTTAAACCCTAATTTTTCGATCACTCTTTTACTGGCGCTATTCGAAATTGCATGTGCAGTGGTAATATTGGTTGCATTTAACTCTGAAAATCCGAAATTAATAATCGCACGAGCTGCCTCGGTGGCATATCCATTATTCCAATAATCTGGATGGATCCAATAGCCAATATTCCAAATAGTCGGGGAGATCTCTTTTCTAATTACGACTCGTCCAATGGGCAATTCTGAATTAATTAACTCAACAGTAAATATATAGGCATTTCCTCCCAGCCATGCATCAATATTTTTTTGAATCATGGGGAACAAATCTTCTTTTCTCTCTGGTGGTTCCCAGGTCATGCCATTATTAAACCCTTCAAACCGGGTTGCTGACCAAACAAGATCAATATCTGACGGCGATGTTGCCCGTAACTGAAGTCGAGTAGTTTTTATTCTTGTATTTATGTCTATTACTTTCGTTTGCTTATCAATACACATTTTAAAAAAAGCTAATGACTCTGGATTCACCAAGGCTTCACTGTTTTTGATTTCTCTACCATGGATGACTTCACGGATAGCAATCTCAGTGATTTTACCAGAACGTGTTCTGGGAATGTCTGGCACCTGGTAGATCTGTGCGGGAACATGACGTGGACTGGCGCCTACTTTAATCTGTCTTTTTATTTGATCAATAATTTTATCATCGAGAATAAATCCTGGTTTTAGCACTACAAATAATAGTATGCGTATATCTCCTTCCCATTCCTGACCTACAGCAACACTCTCCAATACCTCATCAAAACTTTCAACCTGGCGATAGATCTCGGCTGTTCCAATACGAACTCCACCCGGATTTAGTACCGCATCGGAACGCCCATATATAATGTATCCCCCATTACTAGTCTGTTCAGCAAAATCCCCATGGGCCCATATACCGAGAAACCGTTGAAAATAGGCTGTAGTGTATCGCTCATTATTATCGTCATTCCAAAATCCTATGGGCATGGAAGGAAATGCCCGAGCACACACCAGTTCACCCTTCTTATCAATAACCGATTGTCCTCCCTCGTCCCACACTTCCACTGCCATACCCAGACCTTTGCACTGGATCTCACCGTGTCGCACTGGAACGTTGGGATTACCTAGTACAAAACAGGAAATAATATCTGTCCCCCCGGAGATAGAACTCAAGCACACGTCCTGTTTAATATTCTGGTATACATAATCAAAACCCTCGGGTAAGAGCGGCGACCCTGTAGAGGCAATGGTACGTAATGTTGATAAATCATGCGTTTTAATTGGGGCCATGAATTTTTTCTCCATGGCCTGTATGTATTTAGCAGAGGTGCCGAAAAAGCTTATCCCTTCCGAGGTTGCATAATCCATCAATACATTATCTTGTGGATAAAAAGGCGAACCATCATAGAGCATCAGTGTAGCCTCTGATGCCAATGCCGATACCAGCCAGTTCCACATCATCCAACCACAGGTTGTAAAAAAGAAGACCTTGTCACCGGGTTTGATATCACAATGCAGGCGATGTTCTTTTAAATGCTGTAATAATGTCCCGCCGGCACCATGGACGATGCATTTAGGCAGTCCCGTGGTACCGCTAGAGAACATAATGTACAGGGGATGATTGAATGGAAAAGATCTGAAGATAATCTCCGCCTCATCAAATTCTAAAATGTAATCTTCCAGCAATATCGCCAAGGGGATGGATGATATATCAATCGACTTATCCTCTATCTCTGCCAGGTGAGACACGATAATGACGGTTTCCAGCGAGGGTAATTGACGTGTTATGGCAGAGATCTTGTCTCGTATATCTATACACTTGCCATTGTAAAAATAACCATCACAAGTAATTAAGATCTTTGGTGCAATTTGTTGAAATCGATCCAGTATTCCCTGCTCTCCAAAATCCGGGGAACAGGATGACCAGATCGCCCCAAGTGTGGCAGTGGCAAGCGCCCCAATTACTGATTCCGGGATATTTGGCAGACAGGCAACTATCCTATCGCCCGGATGAATACCATTATTACTAAATGCCTGGGACCATCGAGAGACATTGGCATAAAGTTGTTGCCAGCTTGTGCGAGATTGAAAACCAGATTCACTACGAAAGATAATCGCTTCGGATTCATCTCTTCGTCGTAGTAGATTTTCTGCAAAGTTCAGCCTGGCATCGGGGAAAAAACAGGTATCGATCATATGCTGCCCCGGCTCGACTATTTTGTCTCCCCTGTCAGTTGCAATGACCTCACAATAATCCCAGACGGATCCCCAAAATTCCTCACTCGTATCAATTGACCATTGATGGAGTTTTTCGTAAGACGCCGCGTCAATGTCATATTGATTAGCAACATGATCTTGAAATGCCGTTAAATTGGTTTGCTTTATGTGTTGACCTGATGGTTGCCAGAGAATTGCCATTCTTTTTTAATCAATCAATTCCCTAATAACAATTGATAGCGCTGCACTTAACCTGGAAGTTACCTGAACCTAAGGTTGTTCCTACTCAAATCTTCTAATGATTTACACCCCATGAGTTTCATATCGCGTACGAGTTCAGCATTAAGCAACTGTAATGCCTTTTCCACGCCAGGCTGACCCGCCGCTGCCAATGCATACAAGTATAAACGTCCTCCTGAACAGGCCTTTGCCCCAACTGATAAAGCCTTGAGTATATGCGTCCCTCGCCTGATCCCGCCATCACAGATGACATCGATCTTGTCACCCACGGCATCCACTATCTCAGCCAGATGATCAAAGGGTGAACGTGAGCCATCTAACTGCCTTCCACCATGATTGGAGACCATGATGGCGGTTGCGCCGATGTCGACAGCACGCTTCGCATCTTCCACAGACATAATGCCTTTCAAGGCGAACTCTTTGCCCCAATATTTATTTACCTCTTCAGCGGCCTTCCAGTCCATGGATTGATCCAGCATTTTGTTAAAATAATCAGCGATGGTAATCGCTACATTTGTCCCTTCGGTGATGTAATCCTTTAATTGTGAAAGTTCAAATGCATCATGGGTAAAGTAATTAAAAGCCCAGGCAGGATGTAATGCAAAGCTAAGCAGACTTTTTAAGCTTAACCTGGGAGGCGTAGTAAAACCGGTATATAAGTCACGCTCCCTGTTACCGCCAACAATGGTATCCACAGTCAGGGCGATACCATAAAAATTATTTTCCTTACAGCGATCGATCATGCTGTTGGTTAGACCTTTATCCTTGTGGTAGTACAGTTGAAAAAGCTTGGGAGATTTAATCTCCGCACCAATCTTTTCGATACTTACCGAGCCCAGGGACGAGACACCAAAAATAGTATTATATTTTTCTGCTGCCCTGCCCACTGCCATCTCACCATCATGATGAAACAAGCGTTGCAAAGCCGTAGGTGACAAAAATAAAGGCATATCTATTTTTTGTCCCATTACCGTTGTGGACATATCGATATTTTCCACCCCTGCCAGTACGCTAGGGACTAAATCCACATCTTCATAGGCAGCGGTATTCCTGCGATAGGTTACCTCATCATCTGCAGCACCATCGATATAATGAAAAATGGGACCTGGTAATCTTTGCTTCGCCATTAAGCGAAAATCCGCAATATTGCGGACATCTTTTAAACGCATAAACACTACGCACTAACTCCTTTTTTTAATTGATTGCGTGCAAACAATATTAATCCAACCACGATAGAGACAGCCATCACGGTACCCAAATTTAACCAGCCCTTGGTTGATGACCATACAATGGCATACCCCATACTCCCGGACATGAGTGCATAATAAATAAAGGCAGGCAAGGTTTTACGAATAACCATTCCTTCCTTACCTAATAATCCCACTACGGCAGAAGCCGCAACCACATTATGTACACAAATAATATTACCTGCAGCGCCGCCCACAGCCTGTAGCGCCACTATCCAGGTAGGATCCACACCGATGCGTTGGCCGACGCCAAATTGAAATAATGAAAAAGTCATATTACTTACCGTGTTACTGCCTGCAACAAAGGCACCAAAGCCACCTATGAAGGTGGAAAATATTGGCCATGCGGAGCCTGCCACTTGAGCCACCCCTTCGGCTAATGCAGTTGGCATCTTGGCGAATCCTGCCATGCCTCCCTGGGAATTTAAAAATACCTGCACCATAGGGACGGTAAACAACAAAGGCAGTGATGCCTTGAACATGGTCAAACAGGAATCTTTAACCCCTGCACTGTAGGTTTTGATATTCATCCTATGAAGAAAAAATGTGGCGAGTGAAACAACAATAAATATCGTGCCAGGAAGATACAAGGGTTGTATGCCCCCTGTTCCCACAGATGAATTAAAAATATTTGACCAGGAGAGTGAAACTGACTGTAGCAGACCTTTTACACCAAGCTCCGGTATTCGGGTAATGATCAATAATACAGCGATCAATAAATACGGTGTCCAGGCAGAAAACATGGTCATATTTTTATTGGATTCTAAATTATTTTTAATCTCAACACTGCCTGTCCATTCCGGTTCCCAATCAGCTTTATCTGGAAAATCCCAGATATCCTCTTTGTTAGGAACAAACAATCCGGCTTTTACCGCGGAGACCACAATAGCTAATCCAATTAATGAACCAAGTATGGATGGAAATTCCGGTCCTAATATATGTGCGACAATTACATAGGGTATGGTCATCGATAACGCAGCAAAAATGGCAAACTTCCATATCCGTAATCCATCAACAAATGATCTATTGGCACCAAAAAAACGAGTCATAAGAGAGACAACAAACAAAGGAATTAATGTGCCTGTAATGGCATGCAAGATTGCAACTTTCTGCCCAATGAGGGCGAGAAACGGTCTACCTACGGATTCTGCGTTGGCACCGGTAATGCCTGCCTGCTGAATATACTGGTAAACGGAATCATCACCGGACAATCCCGTTCCAACACCGACCAGAATAGGTGTACCTAGTGCACCAAAGGAAACCGGTGTACTTTGTATAATCATCCCTGAGACAACGGCGGCCATAGCAGGAAAACCAAGACCTACTAATAAAGGTACTGCCACAGCAGCTGGCGTTCCAAAGCCTGAGGAACCTTCAATAAAGGCACCGAATAACCAGGCAATAATTATGACCTGTATTCGTCGGTCTGGAGAGATATCAGTAAAGCCTTGCCGAATAACTCGTAATGCGCCACTTTGTTGCAAGGTATTCAAAAGCAATATGGCACCAAAAATAATATAAAGTAATGTCGTTGCAACGATGATGCCTTTTACACTTGCCGCCATGACCTGATTAAAGGATAGCTCCCAAACCCAGAGTCCAAGGCCTGCCGCGGTAAAATAGGCCAAAGGCATTGCACGGCTAGCTGGCCAACGTAGCCCTACCAGGAATATCGCCACTACCAGGATAGGAAGGAAAGACAGTATGGATAAGATTATTGTATTCACATTTACATCCTATTTAGTTATCAGAACAATGTTACGCTCTGAATTGCCATTAAATATGTGATTATGTATATTTATATCCGATAAATAATATGGATGTAAAAATAAACCACATAATTCTGGACAAATATCAGGCAAAAACTATTTAAATTAGTAGCCTGCTATTAGATGCCCCCCAAAAAAACATTATCACGGACGAAATAGTTGATTGCAACATACGTGTAGAATACTTTCAGAGCATGTCGATTCTTATGTAATTCTGGTCATCAGGATGAAAATTTATCTAAAACAATGCGTTTTTCAGAACATCACCATACAAACGAGGTAGTAATATGAAACAAGGCAAGTTCGACTCATTTCATCCAACCCAGCGCACACTTATGGGCCCAGGTCCCTCCGATGTTAATCCTCGCATACTAGAAGCATTGGCACGCCCGACTATCGGACACCTTGATCCACAGTTTATAACTATGATGGATGAGCTAAAGGAATTACTTCGCTATGCCTTCCAGACAAATAACGAAGTCACCATGCCTATTTCTGCACCCGGCTCAGCAGGCATGGAGGCATGCTTTGTCAACCTGGTGGAACCGGGGGATAAAGTCATCATCTGCTCAAATGGTGTATTCGGTGGTCGCATGAAAGAAAATGTTGAGCGTTGTGGTGGTGTTGCCATCATTGTTGAAGATCCCTGGGGACGTGCGGTAGATCTTGGCAAGGTTGAGGATGCATTAAAAGCGAACACCGATGCAAAGATCCTGACCTTCGTTCATGCAGAGACTTCAACAGGTGCTATGTCCGATGCTGCGACACTTGCACAACTTGCACACAAATATGATTGCCTCACCATCGTTGATTGCGTCACGTCTCTAGGAGGTGTTCCACTGAAAATTGATGAGTGGGAACTTGACGCTGTTTACTCAGGCACCCAGAAATGTCTATCGTGTATCCCGGGTCTCTCCCCTGTCACCTTTAACGAACGTGCACTGGAAAAACTTAAGAATCGTAAATCCAAGGTTCAGTCATGGTTCCTGGATCTAAATTTGATCCTGGGTTACTGGGATGGCGGCGGTAAACGCGCCTATCACCACACTGCCCCCATCAATCCACTTTATGGTCTGCATGAGGCCTTGTGTATATTAAATGACGAAGGATTAGAGAATGCCTGGGCCAGACACAGACTCCACCATAATGCACTCAAGGCCGGACTTGAAGCACTGGGTCTGGAACTAGTCGTGCCAGAAGAGGAACGATTACCTCAGCTTAATGCAGTTAGCATACCAAATGATGTCGATGACGCATCAGTGCGTAAAAAACTTTTGGAAGAATACAACCTTGAGATCGGTGCAGGACTTGGTGCCAGCGCAGGTAAACTCTGGCGCATAGGCCTAATGGGATATTCTGCTAATCGTGGCAATGTACTTTATTGTCTGAGTGCACTGGAGGCGGTGTTAGGTGAATTGGGTTCAAAAATTCCCAGGGGCAAAGCGGTGGAAGCTGCGGTGGCTACATATAGCGTTTGATAAATTCAATATGACGTGTGATAACTTGTCTGAGAATATAATTATAATTAAGATTGAATTCCTCATTTGATACACCCGTGGGTACTAGTGCCCTGTGGGTACTAGTACCCTGAGGTACAAGCGTCCTTGAATGGAGGAATCACGAATCGTCTTACTACTCATTCTGGGATTGCGTAGAAGAACCCTAGATCCGATGAGTAAAAGTCTTCCCTAAGATAGTCATTAATTAAAATAGATAACCGCTTTCATTTGTCCCCGTGGGAAAAGTTTCATTACATGCTGGAATAACACAATCTCCCAGACGTCATTCCGAGGCTGTAGAGCAGAACCCGGAATCCAGTTATATCTTTTTTATGTTATAGAAAGATTCATGTATTCTTACCGGATTATTCTCATTGTTCCATTGACGATGCATTTATGTTCGTTTCCGTGGAAATTGTTTTAACATGGCTCAATCTATAAGGTAGCAACATGACCGCCTTACTTTTCTTAACCACCGTTCTTATCTGGGGCACAACGTTTTACGCCATCACCCTGCAACTAGGTGAAGTTCCACCGTTGCAATCAGTGTTTTATCGTTTCGCTATTGCCGCAATGGTAATGTGGATACTCGCATTAATCAGAAAAACTAAAACCCGCTATCGTGGTTCAGACCATGTTCTGTTTGCCGTGTTAGGTTTGTTTATGTTTTCTTTAAACTACGTCGTGGTCTACTTTGCTACAGGCCACTTGGTAAGTGGCCTGGTATCAGTCATCTTCTCTCTGATAATTCCTTTTAACATCCTGTTTTATTGGCTCATATTTCATGAAAAACCTTCCCTGGCTTTAATGGCAGGTAGTCTATTTGGCATTGTTGGTATCACTGCACTATTTTTTGAAGATTTTTACGGTATTACTATTAGCGAATCAGTAATTTTAGGAATTGGCCTGGCATTGTTGTCGACTATTATGGCATCAGCGGGAAATATCATTGCTCAATTACTAAAACTCCGAAACATTAATGTTACCGCCTGCAATACCTGGGGGATGAGCTACGGGACGCTATTTCTTTTGATGGCCGTGGTTTTTGCAGGTGAACCCTGGCAATTTTCACAAAAAATTGACTATATATTTTCACTTTTATATCTGTCCCTTGCCGGGACAGTAATTGCATTTTGGACCTATCTCACGCTACTTCACAGGATAGGTGCTCCCCGTGCGGCATATATCACGGTGATCTTTCCTCTCGTGGCATTATTGGTCTCGACACTATACGAAGACATGCATTGGACGGGGTATAAATTCCTGGGCGTTGCATTAATTGTCGCGGGGAATGTATTTATAATTCAACGTAAGCAATCAGTTGAAGACTAGATAAAAAAAGGGAGGAGTACTGTGTACTCCGCCCCCTGTTATAACTACCTCGTCCCTGATGTAAATTTGAATCTACAGAAGTTCTAGATACCCGATACGCGCATCAAAGGAATTGGTAACCCACCAGACCCTGTTTGGTAGATTCTGATCGACTTCGATACGCCGAACATCAGACTCGGCTTGTGGCAATGGTAATAACAGCCAGTCTTCTGTTTCAGTATTATAACGGGCGATGATATCTGCTGTCTGGAAGGTGACCCAAAGCAGGTTAGTTGATTGATCGATATCAATCGAATAAGCACCATTATAGCGAAGTGGTGGTTGGATGAGAGTCATCTCGTCGGAATTGACATCGATCTTCAGTATCCTGCTGGTACCCCATAGACCTACGTATACATCACCTTTGTTGTCATAATCCATACGTCGGGGATAGGCACCGGGTTCAAGATCAAATACTACAACCTCGCCAGTTTCTGGTGTATAGCGCCCCAGTTTGTCCACCAGGTTCTCCGCCTCCCATATACGATTTTTACCGTCCACGGTTATACCGTAACCACCAGGATTTTTAGGGTTAGCTAACCATGTAGGTGAGTCCCACGTACTCCATTCACCGTTTGCGGGATTCAGTCTACGGATAGAACCCGGGCCGGACATATATATCATTTTGTCGTGTGGATTGATCACCAGGCTATTGCCCTGTACCTGTCCACGTATGGTATCTGTAATGGCGCCATTGTGGTGTACCACTGCGTTAACTCCTGGGACAGGTCCGCGTTCTGGTTCCAAGGGGAACATCCAGTCGGTCCATTTCTCATTGGCTATATCATAGCTCAACCAACGTTTTGAAAAGGGATCCGCCAGCCACATAATACCTTCGGGGCTGATTTGTAGATTACCCGGACGGGCACGCTCCGCATCAAAAAGCAGTGGAGGGCCAATTTCGGTGTACTCATAGGTATCTGGATCAAAACGACTGATCATGCCACCGGTACGTTGATTTGCCCAACCCACCCCAGTTGGGTCCACCGCAACGTCGTGGGCTTCAACATTTTTCATTTCAATTTCATACTGTACTACTCGATAATTTCTGGCCTCACCCTCCATTAAATTTCGAGGAAAACGACTATTGGGATTTGCTGGTTCTATGGAAGGAAGATTTACAACTGCATAGTCCAATAGAATCTTGGCATCAGCATCCGATAATTCTGGATTACCACTACCTGGTATCCTACTTTGCATTTCCTCGATTGTATTCGTCCACTCCTCTGCATTTTTACGACCACCAGCAACGGTGTCGCCAGCGTGACAACCTGAACAGTTTTTGGAAATGATATCCTTACCCGGTCCTTCAGGCAGGGCTGCCATGTTAGCCAGATGTTCTGGCGCACGACGTGGCCATGCTGCAGTATGATCCGGGGCGCGCATTTCATTGAGAGTTAGATTCACGGCTGTTGTTGCATCATTTACAACATTAACAGGAGCAGACCAGGCGCTTTGATTATCCCCACCTACGCTTTGAACAACATAACTACCCGATGGTAGTTTTTCTGATGTATAACGTCCTCCCTCTTGGCTGATGACCATAAATGCCAGACGCCTTTCTGGTACCTTCATTTTTACGAAGGCCCCTGCCACTGGGTTGCCTGAGGCATCAGTGATCACGCCTTCAACTACGCCACTATGACCACCGGAACTTGGATAGTCTGTCCTGGCTGCCGGTGCCATAGGTGCCGAACTAGCTGCGGGCATGTTACTGGAGCTTGCAGCGGGCATGCTGCTGGTCGCCGAATTATTTTCAGTTGAATTGCTGGCCTGTTCATCCGAACACGCCACAAGCATAAATCCAAATACCACCAGACTTAATATAGTTTTGTTAAATTTTATTGACATCGTCCCCTCCTATTATATTTTTACGTTACCTAATTAATCAGTATTAGACAGTACCTTTTACGAACCGTAAAGGGTATTTCTTATCTCATATTCAATTTCTAAATATTGCTATTCCAGTGGTTCAACCCGAATAAGCGTACCTTCCAGATTATCACCAACCCAAAATGAAGGGGGGCTGGTAGTATTATCAACATCAACTCGGCGTATATTAGTTGTTCCTGGTAACAAATACATAGTGACTTCGTCGGTTTCAGTATTAACCCGCCCTACATAATCGTTGGTCATACCACCACCCCATGCGTATCCGTCTTTATCAAGAACGGCATCGTAGGGATTGGTCCAGGCAATCGGTAGCTCCCATTCCTTAAACTCCTCTGCTTTCGTGTCAAACATCCCAATTCTGTTTCCGCGAAATTCACCAAACCATAGTCGATCTTGTTGGTCCATGTGGCCCCGCCGCGGCCCTGAGTCCGGAGTCGGTGTCCGGTAAGGGGTGGAGACCAGAGTTTTGGCATCAACTCTGGTAACGTGATCACCACCTAGCTCCATGCCATAAAAATTATTCATAGAATCAACTGCAACGCCATAAGAACCAATTTTGCTCGCTTCTTCGATTCTGTCAGGTGCCACGCCCTTGGTGTAGTCAATTGCGATCCATTCACCCGATTCCAGGTCAACCTGGTATTCTTCTACGCCACCTGTCCAGACCTTGCCATCTACGTTAACACGGGATGGTGTAACCATTGCTGTACGGGCAGCATCACCTTTGTCGAACAAGGGACTTTTCCAACTATCGTAAGTCTCTGACTCTACGTTGAAACGCATAATGACGCCCTGGTACATCATCCCAAGAAAGATATTACCTTCAGGATCAAAATTCATATCAAGATTTCCGCCTGGAACCTCAGGCTTGGACAAGGGTACTGGATACTCAACGGTCTCGCCGGTCTTTGGATCCAGTTTCCCAAGATATTGCGATCCAAAATCACCATACCAAACCATTCCATTCTTATCTACGATGGCATCATGTGGCAGACTCTCAGGCCGTGGTAGATCATATTCTGTCATGATTACACGGGTTCCTTTGCCTGTAGGACGGGGGAGCGTCTTTAGGGGGTAATCCCACCGGGAAACCTTACTCAGGTTTATAGTACTTGCAAATTCACCAATCTGAACTGCCCGCTGACCGGGTTCTTCCATAGAGTTATTCATACCACCTTTGGCGCTAACAAAATCAGGGCGCATCTGTGGACGTAAAGGCGTAGAGCCCTGTGCCCATCCTCGCATTCGATTTACTACGTGTGCAAAATCTTTGGCGTTGTAACGTGATCGGACTATTCTCTCAAGAGTATGGCAACCGACACACCCGAGAAACTGTTGTTTCTCCTTAACAGTTCCAGACATACTCAACAGCCATTCACCGTTTGATAGTTGAGAGGCGATGTCCCCTGCAGTGCGCAGATTTAAGTCAAGCTGTGTTGTTTTTTGTGCATCTATCATAATCTGACCCGGGTCCGGTAGCTCAAATCCTACGGCGCGGATGTTGACAGAATATGTCCCAGGTTCCAATCGAGTAACGGGAAATTTATACCAGCCCTGGGAATCAGAGACCACTGTAACGGTAAAATTTGCCCCTTCACGTCTGGTGGTTACCAGAACTCCCTCCATGGGACCTTCCTCTTGTGAGCTAACCAGCCCGCATAACGCCAACTCTGAGTCCGTACATATTTGAAGGCTATCAACATCGTCTGTGACTGTTGCTGAATTGGTCATAGTTGAATTTGTAGCTGGTATAGCTGTATCTTGATCTTGATCTTGAGAACAAGCCACTACAGTTAACGCCATAATGAAAAGAATAGAAATCTTTTGAATTTTTATCGTAGTCACGTCCCCACCCCTGTTTTTTGGCTCTTTGCCCTTAGCCAGATTCCGATTGATTAGTATAGCATTGAATACCTTGTATAAGGCGCTGTCTAAGTTCGGCCAGAGTCTTGGCCATGAGTAGAACGATTTAATTTATAATTAGTTAAATCTATCAAGATCTTACAACACTATCTAAGTCTAATTTATCTTTATGACTTAATTTCTTTATTTCAGCCTCCCGCTTAGAGGCTGCGCTCCGATTTACACAGTTTTCTAAATATATAACCGTAAAGGGTGCCCGTCCTTTAGTATATTTTGCCCCCGTGCCTTTTTCGTGTGCTTGTAACCGGGTTTCAAGATTATTTGTAATGCCAGTATAGAGACTGGCATCACCACATTTTAGAATGTATACGCACCAATTCATTTTTGGGATCGTTAGTATAAAATATAGGCCACGATATCGGCACTATAACGAACTATACAAAAGTAATCAGCATCAGCTATTATATGTATTGTAATTTTGTACCAATCAGAATCGACCTGTTCTAAGATCGAGGCAAATTTAATATGCCTGAATATTGAGGCGTTATGGCATTTAACACTCTCGCCTATAAAATCAGTCTCAGGCTGATGGAATCAGTGGTTACATGGATATTACATAACATTAACTTTATGAAACAACACTTTATTAGGGAAAAACATCAAGATTAAAGCCTAGAAAAATTGAAATCTGGTTCACTTTAAGACATAAAGCTAATGACGCCGATAACCAATCAATCCTAACGTCTTTGATTTGTATGGAATAATCTTTGAGAGAAGATGGTTTTTTAACTAAAAATGATATAGGGTGTGAATATTAGTGGTTTTTGTAGCGGTTCCCGGTTGTTCCTCAGCAGTGTATAAGGGCAGATTTTCCGTGGTACTTCGTCAACAATATGCATACTAATACATTGTTCTTTTAATTATAAATGAGGTAACCAGCATGGCTACAGGTACAGTAAAGTGGTTTAACGATAGTAAGGGTTTTGGATTTATTACACCAGCAGATGGCAGTTCTGATGTATTTGTTCATCATAATAACATTCAGGCTGAGGGCTTCAAATCTCTCGCAGAAGGTCAGACTGTAAGTTATGAAACCGAACAAGGTCCTAAAGGTCCTAGTGCTATTAATGTGATACCACAATAGTCCTAACCAGACAGCCTTTTAGTTTGGGGAAAAACCTCGCCATTGGCGGGGTTTTTTTATTCTTTATAAATTTTTGTCGAGAAATTTACAGATAGGTCTTGCATTAACCCATATTGCAATGCAAGATTTGGCCTGATTTTTCCTATATATCAGCTTAAATTAAGGTATAAAATTTTGAAAAAATTGTTCGTTGGAAATCTATCAAGTAATGCCACGGAAGAGCAAGTTCGAGAATTGTTTTCAGAATTTGGCACAGTACGTTCTATCAATCTGGTAACAGATGTGTTCACACGAAAGTGTCGAGGATTTGGTTTTCTCGAGATGGAAGGCCATGAAGCAAGGGCGGCAATCAAAGGGCTAAACGGAAAAACCATTGATGAGAAAACGATTAAGGTAAATTTCGAAGTTGATCGTAGTGTCAAGGGTAGACGTCACCGCTAAGAAAAAAAGAGTTAAATCTTTTTCTGATCGATTATTTAGTCGCTTTTAAAACCTGCATCTACATGGGCGCCGTCACAGAATGGTTTATTCTTTGATGCGCCACATCTACACAATGCAATCTTATTTCCCTGCCATGCCTTGCGACCACTACCTGACATAATTGTCAGATTTCCATTTAACAGCAGCGGGCCATTTTCAAGTGATGTAACCTTTAGCTCGCCGCCCATCTCACTATTTTGTGTACCAGACTGACCCACCGCAGCGTAATCCTTGAACTCAGCTTTTTCGTGGCTGTTATCACAAAAGGGTTTATTAGCAGATGCGCCACAGCGACATAAGGCGGCTCGAAATGCCACACCGGGCATATCATCGCCAATGTCATCAATCGCCAGATCACCTGTTATGAAGTATGGCCCATTATATGAGACGGTTACCTTGTTTTCAGTAGGGGCTTTTTCACCAGGTTTTCCATCTTTAAAGTTGTATGACAATGCACCAGTAGGACAGCGCTCAACAACCTCTGCAACGTGCTCATTTGTACTCAGATTTGGGTCGCACCAGGGTTTTCTGCCCGCTTGAAATAGATCGCCTTCTGATCGACCACACTCTCCTATATGAATACATAATTTCGCATCCCAATCGACATCTACTTGTTCACCTGGAAACTGAAATTTCTTTTTAGAATCATCTTTCATTGTATCTGACCCATATTACAGTGATCGGATTTCCACCTTACGGAATTTTATTGTCCCTCTACCCCATTGCAGACTAAACACACCACTGGCATGTTTTGCATCACGCACATCTGCAGTTTTAACACCGTTAAATACAACAATCAGGTGGTCACCTCGTGCCGTGATCTCAAAGGTGTTCCATTTTCCCCCTGCCTTTGGATAAGGTTCAAATACCTTGGATGCATCAACGATCCCACCCGTACCGTAGCTTGGATCCTCTCGTTGATCATAAATGTTAACTTCGTAACAGGTGCTGGAAGAAATATCGCTAGGATCTCCGCAACGCATGTGTACACCGCTGTTACCATCATCTGTGGTCCAGAATTCAACCCGCAGGATAAAATCTTTGTACGAATTCTTTGACACCAGGTGGGACGACCCATCAGTGCTCGCTGTCGCCTGAATGGCTCCGTCTACTGCAGTCCAATTGGCACCCCCGGCCCGATTAAAATTTTCGAGGCCTCTCTCTCCATCCAGGAGTGTTGTCCAAACAGCCTCTGAACCGCTGGTTGCACATCCACTCAATCCAACCAGAAGAATGAGCGAAAAAAATAAATTTGATGTCGGTCTATTCATGATGTTAACTCCTTAAACTGCATTTGTAGATATGAAACCATTTAGATCATTTGCGACAATACTATAGGGATTATGGAAAAAAGAGAATAATGACCCTAATCTATAGCTCCTTCAAATACTAAGCATTAGATAATAAAGGTTTATTCTGCTGATACATCACGCCTTATTGTTTTATCTTCCATACACATTAAGATAAGAGACAAGATTCCGATTCAATTTATCAACTAAAACCAACAATCTTGATAATTTAGAGGAAAAATATCATGTCATTCCACAGATTCTTTATAAGTATTATTTCACTTCTTTTTTCGTTCATTGTTGCTACCCTAAGCTTTGCACAAAACAATCAAAATTATGAAGATGAACTTCGGGCAGAAGCAAATAAACGAAATAAGAATTATGCCCCATGGAGTCCAGATGATATTACAAAATTAAGAGAAGGCACTGGATTAATTGGACCGGGACCACGAACAAGTATCCCTGAAGCCACATTTCCCGGTTACTTAAAACGACCTACAACCGTAGCAGAACTCATGCCCCAGGCACTTGCGGCGGTGACTCAAAAAGGAGGTCGATCACCATTAGGACTAGCTGATCCGGGAGATATTGTCTTAATTGTTATTCCACACGATTCAGACAGGTTAATACAAGAAGCAATCGTTCAAGCCTATAAGTCTAGAAAAATTGAGGCAAGAATAATTTATAAAGATGAGATATTAGGGATTTCGAGTGATCTTCTGAATGCTATTGCAGAAGCTAAAAATGTTTTTAAAGCAGGCGATGGTCAGCAGGAATCTGGCGAATGGTTTGAGCTCCTTGGAAATTGGCCTGACTTTAATATTTATAAAAACTGGGTAACCCTGGAGGACCCTGTTTATGCCAGCGCAACCTGGCCAGATTTTGATTTTCCAGATGATAAGATGGCAACATTGGATAAAAATTTTAATGATATGGTTTTTGCCGCCATCATTAAATATCTGGACGAACACCCTGAAGTAAACCGGGTTTACTATCAAAAGGCCTCACGTACCCTTGCAAAATCTGCCCTTAAACATCATGGCAATATTTATATGGGTAATTACACCTATCTAAACCATTATGATCTAATGGGGCAATCTCCAAATGTTCCAGCCGATGTATGGCGCATGCTTGAAGGAAAAATGATTGATCCACTAAGTTTTGTAGATCGCTATGAGATATCTGATCCTGAAGGTACGGCAATGCATAGTGATGTCACCGTTGAAGAAGCAAGAATTTGGGCGGCAGGTTCATATCAGCAAGGGCATTTGTATATGATTCCCAGTCAGTCCAGTGGTCGTTATCCTTATTCAAGAGTCAATTATCCAGCAGTGGGAAATAACTGGCTGGACTCAGTACAAAGCAGGACTAACGGAATTATTGCCTCTACTAACAGTCATGCTTCAAATCACGCACGTATCGAGGTCCACCTAAAAGACGGCTACATGGATAAAATAATTGGCGGTGGATTGTATGGGGACGGCATGCGACTGTCCCTTGCCTATCCAAAAATTAATGAACTGATTTGGCCAGACAATCCTAAACCTGGATTCTGGTGGTTATATGAAGCAGGAACAGGCACTAATCCGAAGTACTTCAAACATCCAAAAGAAATATTGCTCGGTCAAAATCTTTCGGAACGAAATGCAGGGGGTGTGATCCATTGGTCATTTGGTACCACTGTATCAAGCGAAAGAGATACCGATAATTTTAGAGAAAAAAACCAGATGCCTACAGGACACGCAATGCATCATCATACCCTGCTCCCCACATACCAGGTGCGATTGCGTGATTCCGGCAATTGGCTAACATTGATAGAACATGGCGTCATTCAAACCTATGTTGATCCCGAGGTACGTGCATTGACTTCGCGTTATGGTAATCCCGATGACATTTTAAGAAGAGACTGGATCCCGGAACTGCCTGGTATAACTATCCCAGGTAATTACAATGAGGATTACGCATCTGATCCTGGAACACACTGGGTAAAATGGGCAAATAGTATTGAAGATGGGTCGAATAAATACATAGGGAATTAATATTTAGCGGGTTTATTCTACCGCCTATATTATGCGGCAAGTTTACTTATTAAGTTACATCAGAAAAAAAATCGTAAACTATAGAAAAAGACCACGGCAAGTGTAGCACCTGCAGGTATTGTTACTAGCCACGAAAGAATGACGTCTCTAACAGTATTCAAGTTGACTGCCCCTATTCCACGCGCAAGACCAACGCCAAGCACGGCACCAACAAGTGTGTGTGTGGTTGAAATTGGTAATCCAAACTTAGTCGCAATTACGATTGTTGTGGCTGCACCAAATTCCGCACTAAAACCCCGAGTAGGTGTTAGATGAGTAATATTCTTGCCAACAGTTTCCATAACACGCCAACCCCAGGTTGCTAATCCAACTGCAATTCCCCCACCGCCCAAGGCCAGTACCCACAACGGTACAGGAGCCATCGCAGCAATGCTATCACCACCCGCCATCGCCACGGATACTACCGCTGACATAGGTCCAATGGCATTGGCTACATCATTTGCACCATGAGCAAAGGCGACAAAACATGCGCTCAATATTTGCAGATATACAAACATTTTTTCAACCTGCTGATACTCGCTACTGTTAGTATGATATTCATAACGACGTTGTGATTCCCAACGAAGTCGCCTGATGTCATTAAGGGTATTTGAAAGGTTCTCTTTCACATGACTTGGTGAAGATGCCCTGACACGTTCCAGATGTTTAACGGCCTTATCCAATGATTTTACAACATCGGGATCCGTTAATTTTTCGTTTGGTTTATCGGACACATCATCTACTTTTATGCGTGATACCAACCATACACTAATGATTGAAGCAAAAAGACCTATGCCTGATGCAACAAAAATAGCTTCGGAAAAACTGAGATCCAGACTAAGATTTGCTAGCCCTTTGAATAACATTGTCAGAGATAACATCAAGAAAACCACAAAAACAAGATAAGGTGCTACTTTTTTTGCCGACACCAATGGCCTGTTATTATTGAATATCGTCCTTAATATAAATTTAAATATTAAATAAGAAATAGTGCCACTTAATAAAGGTGATACAACCCAGCTAGCAACAATCGTACCTAATTTGTCCCAATAAATTGCACTCATGCCGCCATAGGCAAGACCAAATCCAACAACCGCACCAACAATGGAATGCGTGGTTGAAACTGGCCAACCCTTCCATGATGCTATCTGTAACCATACACCTGCAGCTAACAATGCTGACAGCATACCCAACATAAAAGACAACCCATCACCAGTAAACAACGCCGGATCAACAATACCCTTCCGTATTGTTTCTGAAACATGGGATCCAGCTAAAAATGCCCCGCTAAATTCGAGAATAACGGCTATTATTACAGCACGCCTTAGCGTAAGGGCACCTGATCCAACTGATGTTCCCATTGCATTGGCTACATCATTGGCACCAATTCCCCATGCCATGTAAACGCCAAATACAATGGCAAGTGTAATAATGATATAAAGATATGGTTCCATTCGCGTATATATTCTATCTACTGTCGGTGATTAAATTATTTTGATTCAAGAATGTTCCTTACTGATTCTGCAAGATGTTCTGAATCATCAGCAATCCCACCGAGCTGTCTTAATACGCTGGTCCAAAGAAAAAAGTCACCGTAGCTTATCTCATTTTCTAACTTAAGTAGCGTTCTAATTGCCTCGCGTTGGCAGACGTCTGCCTCATGTTCCTTCTTCGCTACTGTATCAATTAATTTATGAACATTATTTGCTTCTGGCCCACCAAATCCTGTCTCTACTAACTCATCTAGTCGTTCTATTACATCACGCGTTGCATAAAATGTTGCAAGACAAGTTGCAAAAAAATTGTCAAATACTGTATCAAACTCCTCAGAACTATTTGCTTGTTTAAATGTTAATAGCACACCAATATTTTCAGATTTGTTAGCAATCCTGTCTTGGACTTCGAGAATACTTAATATGTGAGATCGATCAACTGGCATAAATAAACCACGGGGTAAATTACCACGAATATCATCCTTAATAATATCCGCTTCGTGCTCCAGCTTTGAGAGCTTTTTAGATAATTTCTCTACTGCAACACTATCTCCCGTCCTGTAAATCTCCAAAATTTCGGGAATTTTATCCACACAAACTACAACTTTCTCCATATGCATTTGCAATGGTATAAACGGAGACCGGCCAAAAATCTTCATAACATTACGCATAGATTGTTTCCTCTCAAACAGAATTATTTTGGGGCTAAATGGTAAGGATATCTTTAAAGGTGATCAATATTTTTTTTTGAACATACTATTACGAATATTCATATAATTATGAGACCGCAGGCTAAGGAAAAAAATATTCTTCATTAGAAACCAACATTTATATGCCATTAAACATAGGTCTTTAACCAATATTCAGCTATCTCGTCATATTTTGCCCACCAGACATCATTGAATTGCAACATGTATCGCAAGATACGTTCTTGATATCCTATACGTTCTGGTATGGCACTACGCCATGGATGAATTCCATAATTAAATGCGTTTGGCCATTCCTGTTTACTGAGGGCATAGTAACCATCAAAGGTAGATTTGACGTATTGGTAGGCCTCCTCTGGACTACGATCAGATCGTTCTCCAAATATTGCATTGTCATTCGTTGTCTCGTGACGACTACCCACAAGAATTATGGTTTTTCCATCTCGTGTTTTAATCCCGTAGGGTAGATCATCGCCCTTTAGGCCACTCATATATATGTATCCTTCCTCTGATAATATGTGAGGAGTTTCCTCTGTACATACTCCGCCTGGATTATTAAATCCCACTGGACGTTTGTGGGTAACTTTTTCAATTATCCTGGTAACGAGCTGAATTTCCTTTCTTTCCTCTCTGGGATTGAGCTGAGTTGTGGGTTCTCCAGTAAAAGTTCGAGCCGTAATTTCGTGACCATTTGCTACCAGCTCTCGAAATAAGTCCGGGAATTTTTCAACCATACCTGTGTGTGGTGCCAGAGATACCTTGATACCTAATTTATCCAATAATCCCATGGTTCGCCAGATGCCTACATTAAATTCATATTGGCCTTCTTCGGATTCCGACCTAAGGTCTCTTTTATAAACCCCTTTAGGGTTATCTAGTTGTGGATGACCATCCCACTCTCCCGTCACATACATATACACACACAGAGATTCATTTTTGGGCCAGCGCATTTTTGTAAATCTTTCTTTATAAGGAATATGCACTTCTTCAAAAGGCCAGTGTGGCCATGATCCTGTATGACCGTCATCGACCTTAACATAGTCATTACTAACAGGTGCTCCTCCCCAACTTTGCCCTTTTGCGACTTGTTGACCCGCTAGTAATGTGCCACCTAATGAAACCATTTTAATTAAATTTCTTCGTTTCATGTTCCCTCCCCCTGACAATAAGATGTGTATAGTTGAACTCTATAAACTATCTTCCTCAAATTAATAATGTTACATGCATCGAAGACATTCAAAAATTATACGCTGATGTCTTCCAATCTACTTTAATCATTTACTTTAGTCGTCGATTCGTTATTAGCAATACCATTAGATGCATATTTATCTCGTATGGCTCTAAGAGCATGACTGGCAATGTATGAAATAAGCGCAGCCCCCGCCCCTGTTATGATCGCTTCAAAAAAGATATTTGTACCAAAATTTGCTGGATGGATAAAAAAATCAATTATTGCCGTTGTTATACCAAGAGTAAGTGATATCAACCACTGTCTACGTAACCTTGCAGCGATGATAGTTGTAGATGCAATCGCACCGGCGAGCAATCCAGTTTGTGATGCAATTAGACAATGCGCGAGGGTCAAAGATAATATATTTCCCTGGACCATGGTTATTAAACAAGCACAAGATGCCTCAGTTATGTTTTCAATATATGGGGTTAATTTTTTTTTTCATCATTTGTAACTAATCCGACGACACTACGAGTGTTATCATAAGTGAATGATTAAACTTAATCATAAGTATCTAACTCCATATTTTCTTAATGGCCAGATATATTTAAAACCACTGTATTAACCACTGAGCAGAGGCTTATACTAGTACCTATTTCACGCTCGATAATCTTGTTTTTAAATAACCCGTTCGTTGCCACCATCTATCGGAACCTGGACTCCGGTAGATTTACTGAATACCGGTCCTGCCATACAACAAACCAATTGTGCTACATCTTTAGATGTAATTTTTTCTTTTAAAATATTGCTAGTCTTGTATTCCTCAACACTCATACCATAATGGTCTGCTCTGGATTGTAACTGATCATCAGACCACACAGCTGTATCGAATACTGCATTAGAAGGTTTGATCGAATTTCTGGATCCTTTCATACAATACGGATGAAACTACTCGCCAACTATCCATTAATATTACGTCATAATATATTTAACGTATGGTCCTAATCAATAATCAGATCGTGTCTGAGTTAATTAACCGAGGGTAAACGAAAATAGTAAATTTCAAATTCGGGTTATAAGGTTATTGTGCCTTTAGTTACAATACAATCTGTAAGTACCTAACTACTTATGGAACAAATACCTCACGGTTCAGCCATATGATATTGTCCCAACTCAAGATCTTTTCGCTACCATCAAACAGATCAGCATATTGTCCACCTCCGGCTGAAAACGAGAATGCATGAACCCTATCGGTTGGCGTTGTGGTCACATTCCGTAATATATCCAGCATTTGTGATTGTCTGGAGATTTGATAAAAGTTCGGATTCTTTGCTGAGTAAAACAATGTGTCACTGGCGGGGCGGCGGTTACGCAGTCCTCGCTCGAAAGTCACATTCATTTCAAAATGTTCACCCGATGCTGTTTTGAATACCCAATCCTGGGTTTCTATAGTTGGACCTAAACCACTTGACGTTGTGCGCTGTAGCGCTTGGGTTGTGGCAGGCAAATAAACATCGAACGGTCCAGGCGAGTCGGCAGGATCTTCAGTAATTCCACCAATTACCAGCTGGACGTTGGCACCTGCAGGGTTAGTCGCTGGCACAGTGAGATAAACCAGCAGATTTGATCCATCTCCTACAGGTCGTCCATCGGCACCATTGATGGTGATACGCTCAATAAAAATAACGCGAAGATTCGCGTCCTTTGCAGCACCTTCTGTCCTCACATTAGTCGTCCAGCCTTCCGGGATAAATCGCATTAGTGCCGTGATCGGCACATGAAGATCTAACTGAAAGCGTGCTTCTGCACTGGATTCAACAAGGATCTGAGCCATGGCAGTTTGTGTAATACCGATTAAGATACTTACGCCCAGCAATCTTAATGGGCGAATTAATTTTCTTAGGTTAATTGGGATCAATTTTTTATACTCAGCATGTGTTTAATAGGACTTTTTGCATATTTTCATATGCTTTCAAATAAATCTTACATTTATTGAATTAATTTAATCAATTAAGAGTAGTTCATATTAATAAAAATCTATCGAATACCAATATATACATAATGCACACTATTGGTTATAAAAAGTAGTTCTATTGTCAGCAAGTAACACATTGATTCAACTCCAGTAAGTCCTTTGTTGGAATAGTTTCAATGATATTGATAGAGGATCTTAAATTTCAATTTACAAAATGCAAGTTGACTGCCAAATACATGAAATTAAAATATTCAAAACGGATATAATTAGCCCATTAAACACTCATTAAGGCGCTTAAAGTATCTGTAATTACGTCAAAATTAATCTGATATTTTATATAATGCTATATACCAAAAAGGATTAATTCCGGTATTTACAATAATCCTGATTGTTTCATTCGCAGAGAAAAATTAAACTAACTATGAATTACTGTATTAAAAGATAATGCGTATGTTAAAAAAAATCCTCTGGGTCTTGTTTGGAATCGTCATCGTGTTACCTGTTGTGTTAGGCATCATCGGAATCAAATCATCTCAGTTCGAAGCGATGCATACATCCGCTGCACAGATGGTCTATCCTCCAGAAACTGTAAATAGCATCGAAGTGCTAGAGGTGGAGTGGCAACCACGTATTTCATCCGTTGGTACTGTTGTGGCAGTCCAGGGTATCGTAGTCAAAAACGAAGTCGAAGGGACAGTACGTGAAATAACATTCGAATCTGGAACAACGGTAAATTCAGGTGATGAACTGGTACGCCTCGATTATGATATTGAACGTACCCAACTACTCTCGGCAGAGGCAACGGCGGATGGTGCACGTATAATTTTTAATCGCGCCAGTGAGCTCATCGATAGCCAAAGCATATCGGAAGCTGATTTCTCATCCGTTAATACAGGCTTAAAAGAAGCTAATGCGCAGGTAGAGAATATTAAGGCTATCATCGCCAAGAAAACTATTCGCGCCCCCTTTTCTGGAATACTGGGGATTCGACGCATCAGTATCGGGGAGTTCCTCGACAAAAGCAGTCCTGTTGTTTCTCTTCAAACCCAAAATCCTGTGTATGTTGAATTCTCATTACCGCAACATCGACTAGGTGAGCTTGTTAATGGGTTGATGGTATCTGTCACTACAGACTCATACCCAGGAGATAGTTTCGAGGGTGAGATAACCTCAGTGGAACCTAACATCGATATTGCGACAAGAAACATCCGTGTTCAAGCTACCATGATTAATAATGAGAGTAGACTTAGGCCCGGTATGTTCGTTTCAGTTGATATGTTACTAGCCAGAACTGAATCAAAGTTATTTATACCCGCTACGGCAGTGCAACATGCGTCTTTCGGTGACTTTGTCTATACAATTGAAGAGGGAGACACAAACAACAATCTCTTTGTAGAACGAAGGTTAGTACATCTTGGATTAAGGCAAGGTGACTATGTTGCAGTAATTGACGGCCTTGAAGCAGGTGATAATATTGTATCCACTGGCGTCTTTAAACTTCAACCAGGGATGCAAGTTGTTTTAGATAATACACTCGCCCCAACATTCTCATTCTCACCAACGCCCGACAATAACTAAAAACAAGACGACAACCAGACCGATTTCAAAGCATTAATAATGAATCCATTTACTGATATTTTTGTACGTCGTCCTGTACTGGCGATTGTAGTAAATTTCGTCATAATTATAGCTGGCCTGCAGGCATGGAACTCACTGAGTGTTAGACAGTATCCCAAAAGTGAAAATGCCTCGATTACCGTTGCGACGATTTATGTTGGTGCGAGTGCTGATGTCGTACGTGGATTTATCTCTACCGCAATTGAACGAGCCATTGCCTCCGTAGATGGTATCGAATATGTCGAATCAAAAAGTTTACTTGGTCTCTCTCTGGTTACTGCACGTCTCAAGCTCAACTATGAACCAACCAAAGCGCTGGCAGACATAACTGCGAAGGTAAATCAGGTTCGCAACGAGTTGCCAGTAGAGGCTCAGGTACCATCGATAAGTGTACAGTCAGCGGATTCTGAGTTTGCTGCGGCCTATCTAAGTTTTTCATCCGAAACACTGTCCCAAAGTGAAATTACCGATTACCTGGTACGAGCGGTTCAGCCACGGCTGGCAGCCCTGACGGGAGTGCAAGATAGTCGGATTTTTGGGGCGCGCACCTTTGCCATGCGTGTCTGGTTAAATCCAGTTGAAATGGCGGCGCTAAACATTAGCCCTGCACAAGTACGTACTGCACTAGCCGCGAATAATTATCTTGCTGCGGTTGGTAGCACTAAAGGTGCATTTGTACAGGTAAATCTTACCGTCAACACAGATTTACATTCGGTAGATGATTTCAAGAAACTTGTAATTCGTCAAGAAAACGACACGCTCATTCGATTAGAGGACGTCGCTGATGTAGAGTTGGGTGCTGAAGATTATGATACTGAGGTTAGCTTTAACGGACAGACCGCTGTCTTCATGGGGATATTCCCTCTATCCAACGCCAATACTATTGATGTTATCGAACGGGTGAGGATAGAGTTGGATGCAGTTAAACGAAATCTGCCCATGGGTCTTGAGGCCAGCGTTGGTTACGATGCATCCGAATACATTAGCGATGCCATTAACGAAGTGGTAGGTACGCTTATTGATACATTGCTAATAGTCATCATCGTAATTTTTCTTTTTCTTGGGTCTGTCCGATCAGTGCTTGTCCCCATCGTTGCAATTCCTGTCTCGCTGATAGGAGGCATATTTCTGATGCAGTCGTTTGGCTTCACCCTTAATCTTCTAACCTTGCTCGCGATAGTATTGTCTGTTGGACTTGTCGTAGACGATGCCATTGTTATGGTTGAAAATGTAGAACGTCACATGCGAGAAGGAAAATCACCGTTTGATGCGGCGTTGACCGCTGCACGAGAACTAATCGGTCCTATTATAGCCATGACCATTACACTCGCTGCTGTTTATATACCTATCGGACTACAAGGTGGTCTTACCGGCTCACTATTTCGAGAATTCGCACTGACTCTTGCTGGTGCTGTTACCATATCCGGTATTGTTGCCCTTACCCTGTCACCAATGATGTCAGCCAATTTACTACAAAGTTCTATGGGTAAGCGTGGTTTCTCGCGTTTGGTAAATAATTATTTTGACCGATTTCGTAATTTTTACGGGAGAGTTCTTGAACATACTTTAAATGCACGACCTGCAGTTTATGCTATTTGGGCAATACTCAGCTTGATTGCCATACCAATGTATTTATTTTCACCAAATGAACTAGCTCCCCTGGAAGACCAGGGATTTATGTTTGGTATTATTAACAATGCGGCAAATGCATCCGCAGATCAGAAAAGCCATTATGGACACGCAGTAGAACAGATCTATCTTTCAGCCCCAGAGAGAGAAATTACATTTCAGATTTTATTATCTCCATCGGACCCATTTGCCGCAGCATTGGGCGTTGGTGGCTTCAGCGGAATGGTTGTTAAACCATGGGAACAACGTGATCGATCGATCATGGAAATCATTCCAGAGGTCCAGGCCAAGATGTCCGCAATTCCCGGACTTCAGGTGTTTGTTGGAAGTCCTCCTGCTCTACCGGGAGGAAGTAATTTCCCGGTTGAATTTGTTATTTCCTCAACGGCAGAACCAGAACAAATGCTAGCGTTTGCTCAACAACTGCAGATGAAGGCTATGGAAAGTGGAATATTTTATTTCCCACCAGAGATTGATTTAAAGTATGACCAGCCACAAGCGGAGATCGTTATTGATTATGAGAAGGTTGCTGCACTCGGTCTAAATAACGCACAGGTTGGTGCCGATCTGTCTGCTGCATTAGGTGGTAATTTTGTAAATCGTTTTAATATAGATGGACGTGCGTACAAGGTAATTCCTCAAATCGCCCGTGCAGACCGACTCAATCCAGATCAATTAAATAATATTTATGTAACCGGTCCTGAAAACCAGCTCGTACCACTAAATACCTTCGCGACGATTCGTGACAGTACGGTACCTCGTTCTTTAAATCGTTTTCAACAATTAAACTCGATCAAATTATCCGGCATGACGGCTCAACTCGATGCAGCTCTTAAGGTACTAGAAGATGCCGCAGCTGAAATATTACCGACTGGTTACACGATTAATTACACTGGTGAATCTCGTCAACTTCGATCCGAAGGAGGTAAATTCCTACCAGCCTTAGGTCTCTCAGTAGTTATGATTTTTCTGGTACTTGCAGTTCAATTTAACTCCTTTCGTGATCCGTTTGTGATCCTCCTTGGATCAGTCCCACTGGCAATGTTTGGGGCGATGATCTTTACAGTCCTAAAAATGCCAAACCCGGATCTTCCTTACTGGACAGACGGTTGGACGACAACCATGAATATATATGCCCAGGTTGGATTGGTGACACTAGTCGGCCTAATTGCTAAAAATGGCATTCTTATCGTCGAGTTTGCCAATAAACTACAAGAAAATGGAAGTGAAAAACTTTCCGCCATTAAAGAGGCCGCCATGACACGCTTGCGTCCCGTGCTAATGACCTCTGTTGCCACTATCGCAGGCCATTTTCCACTTACGCTGGTTGAGGGTCCAGGTGCTGCAGCCCGTAACTCTATTGGCCTGGTGTTAGTTGGTGGGATGGCACTCGGCACATTATTTACATTATTAGTTGTACCATCACTGTATATGCTAATCGCAAAGAAAATCAAAACTGACACTTACTGATTTTTATTACTGCAGAAAATAATGAGTCTGTGTTATTTTTCTACGCTGACGTTGTTGATCTATTGAGGTGCAGGTTTTGCGCCCAGCGATAAAAGTAGTGCCGCTGACTTAATGTGAGGAGTAGCACGACGGAAACGTTTGTCAGCACCGCTGATTTTATACGGCTTACCCTGTGCTATGCTCAATGCAGTTTGTCCATACCTGTCCTGTTTCTCCATGTCTGCACCATTACTCACCAAATATTGTATGACTGTATTTGCCCCCATATAAGCTGCAGCCGCCAATGCCGTACGACCATCCAGATTTGATACATTCACATCAATGCCTAAATCAACGGAATATTTTGATGCCTCTAATGAAAAGGATTCTTCGTCAGGGGTCAGTTCATCGTGACGCCCCATTCCCGCGGCTAGCATTAATGGTGTTGTTCCTTCATCAGTGGTAAGTAGAGGATCAGCGCCATGGGATACCAGAAGTCGCATCAGACTGACATCAAATGAGGCGGCAGCTAGTAAGAAAGGTGTAGCACCAGGTTGCCGTATCTCAGGCATTGCATTACCTGTGGTGCGAGCATACGCTGGGGTATTGAAAGGAGGAAAACCATGAATGACCCGAGTATTTGGGTCCGCGCCATGCTGCAAGAGTGATTCCACTAACTCCGGCATATTTGGCTTATGCCAATTAATATCAGTGGGGATACTCTTTCTAGATGTACTCATAACATTGATCCCACTATGCAATGAATAGTGCAAAGGTGTAAATCCCCACCGATCATTTACGTTCGGATCTGCTTTTTGACTCAAAAGAAACTGGGCGAAATCCTTATTATTATTTACGGCTGCAACAACCAATGCATTGCCGTATTCTGCTGAAGAAACATTAACATCCGCACCAGCAGCTACTAGTATTTTAGCCATTTCTATATCACCTTTACGCGCGGCAAACATCAGGGCAGAAAAACCACCTTGGGAACTTGTGATTTCGAGATGAACTTCATCATCACCTATTATATCAGTGCGTGTTGGATCACGTTTTTTGACACCATAGGTAATAAACTCACGTGGGGTAACATCATCAGGCATTTTGGTTTTAAGATTAGCATCTGCACCATATTCGGTTAACACCCTGGCAACCTCCGGGTGTTGTCGTGATGCCGCCCACATCAAGGCAGTCTGGCCTCGTCGCACGTCTCTCGCATTTACATCTGCATCCTGGGTCAATAATAATTTCACACTCTCTACACTACCGCTACGGGAACAGATCATAAGCGGTGTGACTCCCATCCACTGCGCCAGGTTAGGATTTGCGCGGGCCTCTAACAATTTTTGTACCATAGACGAACTACCATTTATACAGGCCAACATCAGTGGGCTTATGCCATATTCATTAGAGATGTTCGCATCAGCACCTGCACGTATTAAGAGTTCTGCAGTTTTAATATCATCCCAATGTGCTGCCCATGCCAATGCTGACGATCCATCTGCCTCTGTCGTATTCACATTAATTTTGTCTTGTAGTAGCTGCAGAACTGTATTTTGATCCCTGGCCTTAACCGCATCTACCAATCGAATGTCTTGCGCCACAGCTGATACTGTCGCAACACTAATAATGAAGACTATTATCTTCATTGCCAGAATTTTAACCCGTAAATTCAAACCAGACTCTCCCTATAAACCAGCGTTATTATCTATGCAGATGGATTTAGATCCAGTTGTCCGGTGCTATCACCAAATTGGTCAACCTCTACGCCGCAAATATCCAACATTGAAACACATAAATTCGTTAATGGCGTATTGTCTGCATAACGTATATGCCTTCCACCATTTATCTTGCCTGCACCACCACCTGCAAGGACAACAGGAAGATTGGAACGTGAATGTTTGTGTCCATCACTGAGACTACTGGAAAACATCGTTATGGAATGATCAAGCAATGACCCATCACCATCGATGGTGTTCTGCATTTTATCGAGGTAGTAAGCAAATTGTTTGGTTTGGTACGATTCTAGTCGAACACACTTGTCCATCATTACAGGATTGTAACCATGATGAGTCAGTGCGTGATGTCCCTCTTCCAGACCTATCTCTCGGTAAGCCCGTTCACTTTTTTCTTTTGCCATGGCAAGGGTAGTTACGCGTGTCATATCCGTTTGAAATGCCAATATCTGCAAATCAAACATTAATCTCGCATGTTCCTCATAATTATCGACCAGGCCTGCTGGACGCTGCATTACTGGAAGCTCCCGAGTAGAGGTCTTTTCCGCAATCTGAATGCGACGTTCCACATCTCGGATGCCGTCTAAATATTCAGAAAGCTTTGCTCGATCAGCGTGCCCCAGACTTTTTTCCAGTCGGGTGATTTCCTGATTTACAATATCCAGGATACTACGATCTTCCTGGATTCGTTGACGGAGAGTAACAGGATCAGTGCTGTCCATTTCACCAAAAAGTCGTTCAAAAACTTTGCGAGGATTGTTTTCTACTGGTAACGGGGTAGATTCACTGCGCCAGGAAAACGTATTTAGATAAGCATCACTATCAGCACCGTCTGCACCGGCTCCCATTTCCCCAGAATCCAGCGTGAGTTCCAGTGACGAAAGTTGCGTATGTTTACTGGTTTCCTTTGCTGCAATTTGATCGACAGAAATTCCTGCAAGACCACCAGGTCTTGGATAGGCACCCGTTAGAAATATTCCACTCGCGGTTGCGTGTGGCCCGGCATCAACACCCAGCTCTGATCGAATCAAATCACGTTCGGGCATGCTAGACAATCCACTCAATACCAAAAGTTGGTCCTGATAGGGCGCCAGGGATTCCAACGTTTTGGGCAAAATAAATGAATTGCCGACATCTTTTGGTGTCCAGTGATTCATGATCCTGCCATTGGGTACAAAAACGATGGACAAGCGAACCGGAGATTGTGCTGCCAGATTATTGGGACCAGCTAATGCGGGAATCATGGCATCCAGTAAGGGCAATGCCACAGTAGCCCCTGCACCTTGTAAAAAACTGCGCCTGGCAATACATTTTTTAAATATCATCATTACTTGATCTCCTCATCTGGAAAGGCATGCTCTTAACTATTTCTGTTACCACTGATGACCAGCGATAATCATTTTCTGCTGTTGTTTGAATGATACGCCGAACAACAGGTTGGTCATAATATTCTAGCCCTCTGCCCAAGGCATACATTAACAGTTTTTCCGTTAAGGTTTGAAGGAAATGTTCCGGGTGTTTCAGCAATATCTCCGTCAGTTCTGCTGGTCCCTGAAATTGAGTCCCATCAGGCAGAACGCCCGAGGAGTCAATTGGCGTCGTGTTTTTTTCCGTACGCCAGCGACCAATGGCATCAAAGTTATCCATGGCAAAGCCCAGGGGATCCATACGATTATGACACACAGCACAGCTAGGGTTGACACGATGTTGTTCCATACGCTCACGCATAGTGAGGGTCCTGCCATTTTCTGTATTCTCATCTTTCAATGCAGGTATATTTGGCGGTGGTGGTGGTGGTGGAGTACCGAGTATCGTATCTAATACCCATTTTCCACGTAACGTCGGAGAGGTCCTGTTGGCGTAGGATGTCACGGTAAGAATACTTCCCTTACCTAGCAATCCTTTACGCACATCATCGATAAGATCAACTCGACGAAATCCTGATCCGATGACATTGGGTATGCCGTAATGGTCTGCCAACCGATCATTCACAAAAGTATAATCTGCACGTAAAAAATCCAATAGACTGCGATCTTCCCTGGCAATACTCTCGGCAAAAAGTACTGTTTCCTGTTTTAATGCTTGCCTGAGGTTTTCATCAAAATGGGGAAATGCATCTGGGTCAGGCGATACGGTATCGAGTTTGCGTAGTCCTAACCACTGTGCAGTAAAATTTTCAACCAACGCCCGTGAGCGAATATCCGTTAGCATTCGTTGCACCTGCTCTGCCAACACGTTTGGTTCATGAAGTGTTCCTGCTTCAGCGAGAGATAATAACGCATCATCCGGGATGCTACTCCAGAGAAAAAACGATAATCGTGACGCCAGATCCAGATCGCTTATGGGATATGGCGTTGCTGAAGAAATGTTTTTTGGTTCTCTTTCAATACGAAACAGAAAATTCGGACTCACCAGCATCCCTTGAATACCTGTGCGTATTCCGGCTTCAAATCCTCCCTCGGTATGTCCTACCGTGTAATACTGAAGAAGAGTTTGTATATCAGTTTCATTCAGTGGACGCCGGTAGGCACGATGTGCAAGAGTGGTGAGGATCTTCTTGGCACAATCTTTTTCTTCTTTAATTGATGTGGGATAACAATTAAAAATCCTATCCCGACTTAATGTTGTCCCAAGACCAACTGAGTTATACGGTCCACTGATGGTAAACTTATCAACCGCAGGTTCACCGCCTTTAAAGGCTAATAGTTCATCAAATGATTGCCAAGGAGAATTCTCACCTTCTTGCTCATACATTTGCTGCACAAAGGCAACCCCAATCTCCCTCGTACCCGCCTTCGCATGGAAACGCATTTCTAACCCTTCATCTGCCGAAAACTCATAGTTTTCCTGTTCTGGATCTCCCAGATAATCTCGATTAACAAAAGAATACAAGGTGCTTGATTTACCTTTGTGTTCACCCCCAACCATAAAGGACTTGATTCGCGCCCCATCAATGCGAATATCCAGCTGATGCGGTTCACCTAATCCACGAATGTAATTATCATTATTTCTTTGTAATCGGATCTTGATAACGTACTCACCCTCCAGAGGGAAATGATGTCGGATTGCAGCCCCACCTCGTGTCCCAAATGGTAGATCCTCACTCATGCGATTGTTCTGAACCAGTTGTCTGGAGATTTCATACTCTGCTATTAAAGGTTGAATATTTTTATCGCCAACAGCCTTC
Source organism: Gammaproteobacteria bacterium (assembly GCA_051275005.1). Lineage (GTDB taxonomy): Bacteria > Pseudomonadota > Gammaproteobacteria > Eutrophobiales > Eutrophobiaceae > Eutrophobius. Next base: position 36,051 of record JBNMOP010000012.1, read on the forward strand.
GAACTGATCTTGCGAGCCGTGGACATAAAAGCCTCTGCCAATAGAGGCGAAACAGACAGTGCATCTCCAACAGTATCAAACCCATGACCGGAATCATCATTAGGTAATAACACATGTTCATCAAATTCAACTGCCAATAAATCCCGAACTGCATTACCGTATTCAGTACGATTCAATCTATGTATGACAGGTCTTCCCGGATCAGGTTGGTCAACGGCAACTCGGTCAAGTTCGAATTCCAGGTAGGTGGCAAATGCATCTGCGTCAGCCTGCTCTGGCCTGGGCATACCCACTGGAGGCATAGCCCCAGTGCGAAGTTTGCGTATGACTTTCTCCCAAGTTGCACCGTCTGCACTGACATTCCCAATATTAGCCTGATCCAGGAGAAGATTCGCAGTTCTCAGCTGTGCGTTATGGCATGTAACACAGTAACGATTGACAAGGTTTTGGTGGGCTGTTGCAGGGGACGACAAACCATCCTCAGCAACCTGAGCTAATACTGGACTAACGCCCAAGCCTATGGCGAGATATACCACTATAATATAAATGGCTTTCAACATGAGTAGTTTGTGCCCCCCCTTGCAATCTACCTATCTTATTAATTTAAAAGGCCTGCCAATTACATAAATATAGACCATTTCGAATACATTCAGTATATACCCTAAAAACCCAGTAAAGAACCATTTCGGTACCCTTCTCCACTTGTTTATATATTATCATCTCTGGTATATGGGTTTTGTCCGGTCACGGATAAATTTCGTTCTGGTTCGATGAATATTGGCAGTTTTCAATATCTTCCTTAAGTTCATTATTGTGCCAGAGAAGAATTCAGTTCCAGGTCGAAAGACGTCTGCTATCACGCTAATTTTCAGGCCCATAATCTCAATAATTTAGTCTATGCACAAACTCCAGGCACTATATAAAGTGAGGGAGTTATACGTGAACTTGTATTATTAATATCAAACTTATTGCCTGACTATCTCTAACATGCCTGTCTCAAGTAGTTTCAAAAAACCTGATTTTATTCCTCGTAGTATTTGATCAGTGGCACCTGCCTGTTGAATTTGAATAAGCAGCACATCAACACTGGTCGATCCATCAATATAGCCGAATAACGGGGCAAATCCCTCACTGAGCTCAACGGTCTGATGACTTGCAGAAGGTTCACAACGGGACAGTCGATTAATCTGTGCACGTGCTACAAGTAACCTCGGATCCTCTTTTCGTAATATTGCTCTAACACGTGATACAGGGATTGGTGAACGACTCAGGTATCTCCATAATTCACTGTCTGCTACAGGACATAATGAACTCTTTAATTTCTCATAGGGTAAGGGGATAACAGCTGCGCTAACATAAGCTGCCAGCTTTATAGGTAATATAGACCAATCTTGTTCTATACTTGCATTTCCATCTGGCATAACACCCTTGTCAATTACCGCTCTTTTAATTGCGTTGCTAGTCATGACCATTCCTAGCTCAGCCTCAAGTATAGAAATAATCATTTTTTGTTCTTTGGTAGAATCAAATTTAGTACCGGCAAGACTCTCCCTTAAGCGTGACCCAAATTTTGTTGCCCTTTCAATGGAGGGTGAACGCATTGTTTGTGTATCTACAAGTCTTGTAAGTATATCCGAATCACCTTTTATCGATCGTACGATACTAAACGTTATGGGATATGCACGTGCCAATTGAGACAAGACCAGGTTAGTCCGCATATGGGCGTCCATAGCCAGGGCATGGGGACGGATATCAGAAAAATCTTTTAGCTCATCTGGATTAAGTTCATAATCAGCGAGAGAGGAAATTTTATTATTATAAAATTTATCACGTAAACTATTGTCGAACAGTAAATCAAACAGCGCCCTTTCCTGTTCTTCAAAACTCACGCTGTAGTGTCCAAACTTGTTATTAATTCCTTGCTTATACTTTTTTCACGTACTTTTTTTCGAAGACGTTTGAGGGTCGACAACACAATCTTTTCATCCACCCCTTCACATTCGAAACAAACCGCTTTAACGTTCGGCAGCTCTGGCAACATTCTATCGAGCATCTGCCAGGTCTGATCCTGAATATTCCATTCATGAGCATCTATATAAACCGATCCTTGTTTATCTTCTTTGATACGACCTCCGGCTATATGGACCTCAATAACCCGCTCCTGAGGCAATGCCTGCAGTGCATCAGTCACCGCTTTTCCGTTTGCCATTTCGTAGGATACCAGGTGACCCATATCGAGTAGAATTGCACAGTCTGTCTGATCTGCCAGTTCACCAAAAAATGAAAATACCGATATAGACCCCACTACGAATGTCACGGGGGGTGGTTCTATCGCTACGGTAACTGGAATAATCGCCTGAACCTCACGCACTCTTTCAATAGCGCGCTTTAGTGAAGCTTTATTTAGAATGGGTGGAATGAAGTAGCCAAATTGACTGGAATATCCAGGTCCTTCCTCCCAGAAACAATAAGCGCAATCCTGGGCAAACCAGGGTGACCCTACCTTTTTAATTTGTAACGCAGTTGCCTCCAACCAATGTTTCGAGTTGCTATATGAACCGCAGAAATTGATATAAGAGGGATGAAATAAAACGGGAACTCCAATTGATTTAATTCTATCAATTTCATCTATCACATCGTCTACATCAGCCAGTCCAGCATACTCAACAAAGCTAGGCCCTTGACGAGCTTGTACCAGCGATACCGGATCGGGTTTGGCAGATAGACTGAGACTAGCACCAATACCAAGGGTGGGGAGTTGTTCAATTTTATTACTCATAAACAAATATTGATAACGCAAAATATCGACTAATTAATTTACTATAAGACATTTGTGTTGATGGCTTAACTAGTGATTTTAACCATAAGCAGAGCTGATTTTATATTATATAAATCAGTTTTTGAAAAGAATCCTTATAATTATCATTAACACTATAACGATACTCTTCTGCTAAGGGTCTTTACGCTCCTGAATTAATCAATATTGTCGTCATTACTTTCTGGACTCATGCCCTTTAAGAACTTGAACAGATCATTATCTGTAGAAAGAATCAGAGTAGTGTCATCAGCAATAATTGTATTATAAGAATCCATAGTGCGAGTAAATTCATAAAACTCTACGGCCTCAGGATTCTGATTATAGGCAGTTGCGTAAATCTCGGTGGCTTTTGCGTCTGCCACGCCACGTATCTCCTCAACCTCTCTATACGCCTCAGACTGGATTTTATTTAAATCACGTACACGGTTGCCGCGAATTCTGGCGGCTTCGCCATTACCTTCTGACAAAAAACGTTCCGCTATCTGCCGACGTTCACTAATCATACGATCATAAATTTTAGGCCGAACGCTTTCATTATAATTAATCCGTTTAAATCGAATATCAAGTAATTCAATACCAAAAACCTGGACCTTTTCAGCTGCTGCATTAAAGATTTCTAACTCAACAAGCTTACGACCTTTTTGTATAGGCACTAACAGCCCCATATTCAACTCTCTCTCTGCATCAGTTAATAGAGAATCACGTAGTGGTATACGATCACTAGTGGTACGTATTAATTCGATCAACTCATGCTTGGCAACTGCGTTACGGGTCTCACTACCGAGAATATCATCCAGACGTGATTGAGCACTGCGCTCATCTCGTAACCGCAAAAAATATTGAAGTGGATCGGTGATCCGCCAACGAGCAAAAAGATCAACAGATATATAGAGTTTATCCTTGGTAGGCATATCAGAGGGATTGCCATCCCACTCAAGCACTCTCTTGTCGATAGGATTCACTTCTTGTATGAATGGCATCTTGAATTTTAGCCCTGCTTCTGTCACGGGTTCCCCCACAGGCTTGCCAAATTGTGTAATGATAACCTGTTCGACTTCGCTTACTGTATAAATCGAACCTATCATCACATAAAAAATAATACCCATTACTATCAGGGCCACTACTTGCTTTAAATTATTCATATCGTTGTTCCTGCTGAGGATTTAGATTTAATAATGGCAAGATACTTTGAGCCTTATCATCAACTATAATTTTTGAGTTGATACCTGGCATGACATTTTGCATGGTCTCAATATATATACGTCGCCGGGTCACCTCCGGCGCTTTGGTGTATTCCGTAAATAACGCATTAAACCTGGCCACATCACCCTCGGCTTCATTTATACGCTTAAGGCGATATCCATCGGCCTCACGGATCCGCTGGTCCTTCTCACCCTCTGCCAGCGGTATTACTTTATTATAATCGCGCCGGGCCTCATTAATTAACTTCTCCTTCTCCTGTTGTGCCTGATTCACTTCATTGAATGATTCTTGCACTGGCGTTGGAGGATTGATATTTTTCAATTGCACTTGATCAATACTAATACCCATAGTGTACTTTGTTGCAAGCACTTGCATTTTTGCTAGTGCTTCTGCCTCAATCTCCTGACGACCAATAGTAATGACCTCATCGACAGTTCGATCACCCACAACTTCACGCATTACTGATTCGGATACATAGCGGAGGGTTTCTGCTGGCTCCCGAACTTCAAATAGATATTTAACCGGCTCCAGGATCCGATATTGCACCACCCATTCTACCAATGCTGCATTTAAGTCTCCGGTAACCATCTGGGTTTCCTTTTTGACATCGGCAGGAAATGGACTCTGAAATGGATCGCTCGCACCAGGCGTTGTGAACCCGAATTCCTGCTTCAATTGTCGTTTCACTGGGACAATGGTTGCAGTATCGATACCTAGCGGTAGTTTAAAATGTAGACCCGCCGGCATTTCCTTTAGGTATTTCCCAAATCGCTGCACGACTGCAACCGAGTCACTAGGGATAGTGTAATAGGCTGTCCATGCCCCAAATAGTGTTAATAAAATTAAGACAGGCAAAATTACACCACCCAGCCCACCACCGGGGAACAGCTGTTTTAGCTTATTTTTGCCCTGTCTGAGCATTTCATCTAGATCGGGAGGTGATTGACCCCCATTTCCCCAACCCGGGGGAGTTCTACCGTTTTGTGATGCCAATGAAAATATACTCCTATAGATAATGTATAATTTTTGGGTTCAATGTAATCTTACTAGAATAGTCGTCAGAATTGTGACTCTGCCCACATTAATTTAACCATTCTACCCTGACGCCGTTAATTATTCTTTTATTTTGAAAAATCTTACGAATTGACACGCTGATCCTATCCGGATAGATATAACACCTGTTATATTTAATAAATATTGGGCTAAAATAGACACAATTAAAAAAGAGGACGTCACCAGTGGCAGGCATTGAACAACTCAATAATTTTGTATTAATTAGTGGGACTATAACGATAGTTATCCTGCTTATTGTGCTGATTATACAATCAAAGCACGCAAATAAAATTAAACAGGAAGCGCTGGAAATCTCTCTTCGTAAGCAATTTATGGACTTGCAGCTTACGATCGCCCGTAATGAAGACCTTGCAAGTCTTTATCAAAATGGTCTACGAGGATTTACTGGTCTGAGTGATTCTGAACAAACACGATTTTTTATCGTTGCTGCAGATGCATTCACACATTGGAGTGAAGTAAAGCGCCATGCAGAATCTGGGTTAGTACCAGACAACTACTGACAGGAGGTTCAAAACCAGATTCGTGATTTTATTCAATACCCGGGGGTACAGGAATTCTGGAAGCACAGAAAACATTGGTATCCAGAGGATTCACAGAAAATTATCGACTCGTTAATTCAGCAGGCGCCGGAACAAATAAAACCAATTTACCCTGATACATCAGTTTGAATTACACTTCAATTTGGAATCAGTCATATCCCGATATCCAGATTCATTTGAATTATATAACGGTGATCCTTACCTGATCTAATTGAAGCTAAATAAGCTTTAACATCATAATTTCTAGTTATTATTGAATCATTACAGCATTGACCGTGTATTTAGTTTAAATTGCAAAGCAAAGCATGAAATAATCGTCTTTAAAGACTATAATGCGCGCCCACTCTAACAGCTAACAATCAAGAAACCCGATAGTTGATATAAGGTAAATAACTAGAATGACCAAAGATGTAACCCCAATAAGTTTTGATGACATGACATTGAGTGCAGCATTGATGAAGGCACTCAAGGATGTCGGTTATGAGAGCCCTTCTCCAATTCAGGCTGAGACTATCCCCTTAATTATGGCGGGAAAAGACCTGGTTGGGCAAGCGCAAACGGGGACAGGTAAAACTGCTGCATTCGCACTACCGTTACTCAATCGAATAGACCTGAAAAAGAAACTGCCTCAAGTATTGGTGTTAACACCAACCAGAGAATTAGCGATTCAGGTTGCAGAAGCATTTCAAACCTATGCAAAACATATCGATGGGTTTCATGTATTACCCATCTATGGTGGTCAGGATTACAACATTCAACTGAAACCTTTGAAGCGTGGAGTGCATGTGGTTGTCGGCACCCCTGGTCGAGTTATGGATCATATGCGTCGAGGTACTTTAAAACTGGACGAACTTGATTGCCTGGTACTTGATGAAGCCGATGAAATGTTACGCATGGGTTTTATTGATGATGTCGAATGGGTACTTGAGCAATCACCCAATGAAAGACAAATAGTATTGTTTTCCGCGACCATGCCCAATGAAATTCGTAAGATTGCAAAAAAACATCTAAAGAATCCTGAACAAGTCTCTATTAAAAATAGAACATCTACTGTTGAAACAACAAATCAACGTTACTGGTTAGTAAGTGGTGCCCATAAACTAGATGCCCTGACAAGAATTTTAGAAGCAGAAATTACAGATGGTGTAATAATCTTTGTTCGAACCCGAATCGCTACAGCTGAGTTGGCAGAAAAATTACAAGCTCGAGGTTATGCCGCACTTGCCTTGAGTGGTGATATCCAACAAAAACAGCGTGAACGTATTATTGAGCAATTAAAATCCGGCAAACTAGATATATTAATCGCCACAGATGTCGCTGCCAGAGGTCTGGATGTTGATCGTATTAGCCATGTTATTAATTACGACATTCCAAATGAAACCGATGCCTATGTTCACCGTATAGGTCGCACAGGTAGAGCTGGCAGAACGGGTGAAGCAATTTTATTTGTTACACCCAGAGAGCAACACTGGCTACGCAGAATAGAACAGGCGACAAAACAAAAAATTAAAATGATGGAGTTGCCATCAACAGATATGATCAATGACAAACGCGTCGCCAGATTCAAACAAAATATAACCGATGCCCTGGCCCGAGAAGGATTGGAATTATATCAAAAACTTATTGAAGACTATCAGTTGGAACATAATATTCCAGCAACGGAAATTGCCGCTGCATTGGCGAAACTGGTTCAGGGCAAGGAACCATTACTATTGAGGGAGATCTCTCCTGGAAAAAGAGAAGATAAAAGGCATATCGAAAAAGGCAGGAATAATACCAGAGGTAGAAACGATCCCAGAGGACGGGATGAGGCTCAAGGAAGTCGAAGACCGCAACATAACAAAGGACAAGAAAGAAAACGTGATGAAGGTATGCAAACCTATCGTATAGAAGTAGGTAGTGAACATGAAGTACAGCCGGGGAATATTGTCGGTGCCATCGCAAACGAAGCTGGATTAGATAGCAAGAATATTGGACGCATAGAAATCCGCGATAAATACAGTCTGGTAGATTTACCAGAAGGCATGCCAAAGGAAGTCTTTAATGATCTGAAAAAAGCCTGGATAGCTGGTCAAAGAATAAATCTATCATTAGTAAATAAAGAGACCGACAGGCAAGCGCCAAAGCAAGATCGTCTATCTCTTAAACCCAGGAAACCTCGAACAAAATCAAAGGAAAAGACAAAAAGCAAGGACAAATCCAAGAGCAAAATAAAAAGAAAAAAAGCGTAGTAAATTCTTACATCCGGATAATTACCAAGGGTAGTGCAACACTTATCCCAACAATATGAAGGAGTACAATATGAAATCAATACAAAGACATATATCAACTAATTTTCTCACTCTGATATATTTCTCGCTGGTTTTTTGTTCTATATCGATTTCAACTTCTACATTTGCTCAAGAACCAATCGCATGGGGAACAGAGCTTGAATTCCATACATTTTCCATAGTCGCTGTTGACCCTCGCACCGGAGAGACAGGCGTAGCTGTCACGACACGTCGCCCCTGCGTCGGCAATGCCGTTACCTGGGTTCGCCCAGGTGTGGGGGCAGTCGCGACACAAGGCAGAACCCGAATGGAATACGGCAACGATCTCCTCGACCTGCTAGAGCGAGGTGTAGCACCGCAGGATGCAATGAACCGCGTAGTTGCAGACGATGAAGGTCGGGAATATCGACAGGCCGGTGTCATTGATATAAATGGCAAGACTGCTCAATGGACAGGTTCCGAGCAATACGGCGAAGAGGCCAATGGAGACTGGGTAGCCATGCGCACCGGGACAAACTATGCAGTGCAGGGAAATTCACTGGTAGGAACCCACGTAGTCGATGCGGTTGCGGAATCGTTCGAACGTAGTGAAGAAGAATATCGACATCTTGCAGACAGGCTTATCGAAGCTATTTATTCAGGACAGGTCCTCGGTGGAGACGGTCGCCATGGCGAATCACAGTCCGCAGCTGTGCTAGTCGCTGATCCACGTCCCGGCAAGACCCGCCGCCCAGACCAAGTTGGTGTCGATATAAATGTGTGTGAACATTCAGCGCCAGTGGTCGAGCTCCGCCGTATCTATGACACTATTTCCGAAACACTAGGCTTCAGGGAGCTTCGACAGTTTAAGGGTAATGATATCGTACAGATCAAGATAATTCTCCATGCACTTGGATACTTCCAGGCGGATACACCCGAGATCTTAATGGATAGTCCATTGCTAAATATCTACGATAATGAAGTGATTGCGGCCGTGGATAGATTCCGATCGGATCAAGGCTGGGGGACTGCCGTCTCAGGTTATGTAGATGCCAGAACGATTGATCGACTCTGGAGTCGTCTCGAGGAGGTCGGCCGTGCTGAAGAGGTACGTGAACGAATAATGGCGGTTGCTCGCGTTGACCGATGACCCTTTTGTTTTTTATCCTTCATTATTAAACAAATTAACATAGTCAGAATCAGGATTTTATATGCCAAAAGCAAGTGAACTTAAACGTGGCATGGTGTTAGAAATTAACGGCGCACCCCATGTTGTCAAACACCTGGAAGCAAAGAGCCCATCTTCTCGCGGAGCGTCGACAATTTATAAAATTAGATTTAACAATCTCCAGACCAAACAGAAACTGGATGAGTCTTTTAAAAGTGATGATTTTATAAAAGAAGCCGATTATGTGCGAGAACCGATACAGTATTCCTACAAGGATGGTGATAATCATATTTTTATGAATTCTGAGAATTTTAATCAGTATGAAGTGAATGCAGATGATATTGAGGACCAAAT